>JBBAES010000023.1:0-18798 GCA_041655815.1 Anaerolineaceae bacterium | reverse complement strand
TACTCAATTCCAGTATTCAGGATATCTGCGGAATCAAATACTTGGGTACAATTGCTCAAAAGCCGTCTCAATGACAGCCTCTCGATCAACACTTTTTTCTAAGTCTAGTCAAAAGTGAAACAGTAACCAAATCTTCGACAAGAATATATTTAAAGACTGATATTTCCATCATAGAAATATCCGCCTTCTAGTCAATGATACAGCAACCGTTAATCACTCAAATTGTTTATTCTTTTTATCTCCTCGTATCTCCACACTCTAGGTTAACAACCACTGAAACATTGAAATACTTTTTCAGCACTTTTTTCTTGAAATTATGTTCATCTTCAATGAATACGAAATGGGTATGAAACTGCTTGAATCTCAGGATTTCTATATAGTTTTCTTTTGTATCAACGCAATGCACTCCACATGTGCGGTTTGGGGGAACATGTCGAAGGCTTGCAGGTTTGCAATTGAGTAACCAGCTTCACTCAGGTGTTTCAGGTCGCGCGCGAGGGTGCTGGGGTTGCAGGAAATGTAAATGATTTGGCTGGGCTGCAGATCGATCAGAGCCTGGCGGGCCTGTGGGTTCAACCCGATACGGGTTGGGTCGAGCACAACCAGGTCGATTGGCCTGATTTGTTCTATGATTGCAGGCAGGATGACTTCGACTGCGCCTTCGTAGAGGCTGATATTTTCAAATTCGTCTAAATTGCTGACAAAGTCAAAGCAGGCCGAGGGAGAGCTTTCAATCGCGGTAAGTTGACCGGCATGAGGGGCGAGAAAGCGGGTGAAGAGCCCAACACCGCTATAGAGTTCAAGGATCTGTAGGTCTCTTTGGCCATCGATCAGCGAGGTGACATGCCGAATCATTTCTTCAGCCACTGGCAAGTTCACTTGAAAAAACGATTCCGGGGAGACTAAAAATTCTTTCCCCATAACCTTGTAAACCAGCGCGTCATTGCCGCTGAGATTGAGGCTTTTTCCATCGGGACTGATATAGGCTGACGAAACCGGCAGCTCAATGTTCAACTCCGGTGCCACATCGCTTTCACCCTCGAATACAAGCATGATCTCACCATCACTATCAATGCGCATAGCAATGCGAGATATGCCTGAGTAAGGGTCAAGCTCAACCTGACTCAAAATCAAATTGAGTTCATCCGGGATGAGGAAACACTTGTCAATGGGAAGGATCTGGTCACTGCTTACCTGATTAAATCCGAGCTTTCCATCGGCATCCGGGCTGAACTGGACCTGGTTGCGATAGGAGTAAGGACAAGGGCTTGGCGTGATTTTAAATTCCGGAATATCAGAAAACCCTCCGATGCGTTCCAACTGGTCTTTGACTAACTCCTTTTTTAGGGTCACTTGTTTCGTGTAGCCGAGGTGTTGGTACTGGCAACCACCACAAATTGTGAAATAGGGACAGGGGGCTTCGATGCGATCGGGTGAGGTCTCGAGCAAGTTAACGACACGTCCCCGGGCAAAACGACTCTTGGATTCAGTGATTTCAATTTCAGCCACTTCTCCTGGCAAAACAAATGGCACAAAAACCGCTCGTCCATCAGCCAATCGTCCCAGGCAATCCCCACCCATTACCAATTTTTCAAAATTTACCACTTGTGTTTCTTTATCCATGTCAATCTCCATGATGATTTTACCTTAGGCTGGCTAACCCGCATCAACTGATTGTCGGTTTGACGAAAGACTGTGAAGCTATAAAAGCATAATTTGACCCACATCTGGCTGTAAGACATGATTTTGACCACTGTGTCCTCATAATAATTCATTAGATTCTATGAGCTCTTTATTATTTAATTGCACCATTAAATGATAGAGCATTTTCTTACCATGTAAGAGGGTGGTTGTGTCGGATTGTGAAATTAATGACATAAGCTGGCATTTACCACTGTAAGGATTTTGGATTTCGGTTACAATTCAGAGGTGAGATTCTAGGAAATGGAAGCTCAAGTTTAACACGGATTATTTAAGGAGACGAAAGTCCTCTATTACAAAACAGGAGAAGATATATGAAACGTCAATTGGTTATGACTGATGCTAACGAAGCAACCGCCCACGTGGCATACAGGTTAAATGAAGTAATCGCCATCTACCCGATCACGCCCTCATCCGGTATGGGTGAATACGCCGATCAATGGGCTGCAGAAGGCGTGCCTAACATTTGGGGAACTATCCCGACCGTGATCGAGATGCAGTCTGAAGGTGGAGCCGCAGGCGCGGTCCACGGCGCTCTGCAAGGTGGCTCACTCTCGACAACTTTTACCGCCTCTCAGGGTCTCTTACTGATGATTCCCAATATGTACAAAATCGCAGGCGAACTCAGCCCGGCAGTTTTCCATGTTTCCGCGCGCTCAATCGCAGCTCAGGCGCTGTCGATTTTCGGCGACCATTCGGATGTCATGGCAGTACGCCAGACTGGTTGGGGTTTGCTTGCCAGCAACTCCCCACAGGAAGCGCAGGATACCGCCGCAATAGCGACCGCTGCCACCCTGCGTTCTCGCATTCCATTTGTGCACTTTTTCGACGGCTTCCGCACCTCCCACGAAATTAACAAAATCGAACGTCTGACCGATGACGACTTGCGTGCAATGATCAATGACGATATGGTTCGCGCCCATAAAGCCCGCGCTCTTTCGCCAGAAAATCCTTTCATTCGAGGCACCGCTCAGAACCCCGACACTTTTTTCCAGGGTCGTGAAACCGTTAATCGCTACTATCCCGAAGCTATCCGCATCGTCCAGGAAGAAATGGACCGCTTTGCTGACCTGACAGGTCGCCAGTACAACCTGGTTGAATACTACGGCGCTCAGGATGCGGACCGTGTGGTGGTTATTATGGGCTCCGGAGCTGAAACCGCTTCGGAGGTGGCAAAATATCTAAATAAACGCGGCGAAAGGATCGGCGTTGTCATCGTTCGTCTTTACAGACCTTTCCCAATCCAGGCCTTCCTGGATGTTATTCCGAAAACAGTAACCAGAGTTGCCGTCCTCGATCGCACCAAAGAGCCCGGCTCCATCGGCGAGCCGTTATACCAGGACGTTATCAATGCTCTTAATATCGGCATCAATAACGGCAGTGTTGGCTGTGCCACAATGCCTCTGGTCACCGGTGGTCGCTATGGCCTGTCTTCCAAAGATTTCACTCCCGCTATGGTTAAGGGCGTTTTCGACGAACTGGCAAAAGTCAATCCCAAAGAGCACTTCACAATTGGTATCGTTGACGATGTTACCAATCTGAGCCTCGATTACGATCCCAGCTTTGAGATCTTGCCTGACAATGTCATTCAGGCTATGTTCTATGGTCTTGGTTCCGATGGTACTGTTGGAGCCAACAAAAACTCGATCAAAATCATTGGTGAAGAAACCCCTAACTACGCCCAGGGTTACTTCGAGTATGACTCGAAAAAATCTGGTGGCGTTACTGTTTCTCACCTGCGCTTTGGTCCCGACCCCATCCGGGCCCCCTATTTCATTTCGGATAACGAAGCCAGTTTCCTGGCTTGCCACCAGGTAAGCTTCATCGACCGCTTTGATCTGCTCAAGTATTCTCGTCCAGGTTCTGTATTCTTGCTGAACACTTTTGCAACTCCAGAAGAAGTTTGGGATACCCTCCCGGTAGAGATGCAGACAGACATGATTGCCAAGCGGATCCGGTTTTATATCATCGACGCTTACAAAGTCGCAGAAGCGGCTGGAATGGGAAACCGCATCAACACGATTATGCAGACCTGTTTCTTCGCCATCAGCGGCGTCTTGCCAGCTGATGAGGCTATCGCGGCAATTAAGACATCGATCCAAGAAACCTACGGCAGCAAGGGCGAGAAAGTTGTTCAAAAGAACTTCGAAGCAGTCGATCAGGCTGTAGCAAATATGCATAAGGTTGAATACCCGAAGGTAGTCACCGGCATGCACAACCGCCGCCTGCCTGTCCCAGCGGAAGCTCCTATTTTTGTGAGGGAAGTTTTGGGCGAAATGATCGCCCGTAAGGGAGACAGACTCCCCGTCAGTAAATTCCCTGATGACGGCACTTATCCTTCTGGAACAACCCAGTGGGAAAAACGCAATATCGCTCTCGAAATACCCATATGGGAACCTGACCTTTGTATACAATGTGGACGCTGTTCTTTTGTTTGCCCTCACGCTGCCATTCGCACCAAGATCTACTCGACTGAGCTGCTCGAAGATGCTCCTGAAACCTTCAAGAGCAAGCCATCCAGTCATCGCGATTGGAAAGAAGGCTACTCATGGACTGTCCAGGTAGCCCCGGAAGATTGCGTCGGCTGTGGGCTCTGTGTAGAAAACTGCCCAGGCAGAGATAAAAAGAACCCTGGACGACATGCCATCAACATGGGCGCCCAGCCTCCGGTTCACGAATCTGAAGTCAAGAACTGGGAATACTTCCTGGATCTGCCGTTGATCCCTCGTGAAGAAATTAAGCCTACCAACATCAAGAATTCTCAACTATTTGAACCTCTGTTTGAGTTCTCGGGTGCTTGTGGTGGTTGCGGTGAGACCCCCTACGTCAAACTTGCCACACAACTCTTTGGTGATCGTATGATCGTCGCTAACGCGACCGGTTGCTCCTCTATTTATGGCGGCAACCAACCCACCACACCTTGGACTGTCAATCAAAAGGGTCAGGGACCTGCTTGGTCTAACTCTCTTTTCGAAGATAACGCAGAGTTCGGGTTGGGCATGCGCCTCTCAGTGGACAAAAATACTACCATCGCGCTCGAATTGGTTGCTAAGAACGCCGATTTGATCGGAAGAGAAATGGCAGAAGCCTTATTCAATGCTGATCAAAGTGATGAAGTTGGCATTAATGAACAACGCAAGCGTGTTAAACTGCTAAAGGAATTCCTCAAAGATAAGACAGAGGATGAACTCGTGCAGCTGAACACCGTCGCTGACTACCTGGTCAAGAAGAGTGTCTGGATCATGGGTGGTGATGGATGGGCTTACGACATTGGTTTCGGTGGCTTGGATCACGTGCTCGCCTCCGGACATAACGTCAATGTCCTTGTTTTGGACACTGAAGTTTATTCCAATACCGGTGGTCAGAGCTCCAAGGCAACCCCGCTAGGTGCTGTTGCCAAGTTTGCTGCCAATGGTAAAGAACGCCCCAAGAAAGATCTGGGCATGATAGCCATGACCTACGGCAATATCTATGTCGCCCGTGTTGCTATGGGCGCCAGCGACTCACAGACATTGAGAGCCTTCAACGAAGCCGATTCTTATGACGGACCGTCTTTGATCATTGCTTACTCGCACTGCATCAGCCACGGTTTTGATATGAAGAAAGGCCTCGTCCAGCAGAAACTGGCAGTCAATTCCGGTGCCTGGGTGCTCTATCGCTTTGATCCTCGTCTGATGATGGAAGGTAAGAACCCGCTCCAGCTTGATTCCAGGGCTCCTTCAATCGATGTGGCTGAATACGCTTACAACGAAAATCGCTACCGCATGCTGCTCAACCAGGATGAGGAACGCGCTGAAGAACTGATGAAGAAGGCTGAAGTCGATGCTGATCGGCGCTGGTCGCTGTATTCTCAGATGGCCGGACTCGATTATTCCAGCTATAAGGTTGACCTGAATGAGGATGTGCCTGTGGGTGATAGTTTAGTAACTGCGGAATCTTCAGAAGGATGGGCCGGCCCCAAGGGTACCACCCCTAAGGCGGAACCGTTCCCCGAAAGCTCAAATAAGGAACCCACCAGCGATCCGTCTATGACTCCTGCTGACCCACCTGAGCAAAATAAGGCTGCTCAGAAAGCAGATGAAGAATTGAAGAGCACAAAGCATATTAGATCGAGCTCGAAGCTCTAATCCTTAACTTGGTACTGATGGAGGTCCTGATGGACCTCCATTTTTATTTTGGAAGGCAGCAGCCTTGACGCAATTCGGAAAAAACGAAGAGCTACTGCTTGCCGACCTTTGACTTATAGCGTAAAAATCAAAGCCAACTAAGGTAAAATTGGTTCACACACCTATATGGCAGAAATCTAGTTAAGGGTACACCCATGAGGTTGGTCAGAAGCAAACCATGACAGCAGTAGAAGACATCAAACAACGCATTGACCTGGTTGATACCGTCAGTCAGACGGTTAAGCTGAAGCGAACCGGCAAGAACTATATCGGTTTTTGCCCCTTTCACAGTAACACGCGCACACCCTCATTCGTGGTTTTTCCCGATACTCAAACCTGGCGCTGTTTTGGGCAATGTAACGAAGGCGGCGACCTGCTCAGCTTCGTAATGAAGCGCGATAACCTGGATTTTCATGAAGTCCTACAACGATTGGCCGAAAAGGCCGGTATCACCCTCAAACCGCAGACTCAAGCTGACAAAAAACACGACCAGGAGCGCCAAACCCTGATTGATATCATGGAAGCGGCCGCTGCTTTTTACCGACAGCAGATGCTGGAGACTCCGTCTGGAAAAAAAGCTCTCGACTACCTCTATAAGCGCGGCTTGAGCGATGAGACTATTAAAATCTGGGGATTGGGTTATGCGCCGGATAGCTGGAACCTCCTGCTCGATCATCTGCTTGCAAAAGGCTATACCCGCGAGTTGATTCTGCAGGCTGGGATGCTCTCTCAAGGGGATGATGGCCGCGTTTATGACCGTTTTCGTGACCGTCTGATGTTCCCCATCCGTGAGATTTATGGCAAGATGGCTGGATTTGGCGGCAGGGTGTTAAACCCGGATGATGTGCCAAAGTACCTCAACTCTCCGGCAACTGATGTTTTTGACAAGGGTCGTTTGCTCTACGGTCTCGACCAGGCTCGTGCGACCATGAGAGCTGAATCGCAAGCGGTGATTGTTGAAGGCTATATGGATGTAATTGGGTTGCATCAGGCAGGGTTCACCAATGCTGTTTCACCCATGGGCACCGCCCTTACGGATTCCCAGTTCCAACTGATTAAGAGGATGACATCCAATATCATTCTGGCGCTCGATCCGGATGCCGCCGGGCAAAACGCCACGCTAAAAGGACTCGAAACTGCCCGTAAGGCTATGGATACGGATGAACAGCTCAAGTTTGATTCACACGGCTTATTGAAAATCGAACGATTCCTGAAAGCTGATATTCGCGTGACAACCTTGCCTGACGGCAAAGATCCGGATGAAGTTGTGTTGGATGACCCGGAAGCCTGGCGAAAGATTATCGCAGAGGCGAAACCAGTAGTAAACCACGTGATGGACAGCCTGGCAGAGGGGCAAGACCTGAGCGATGCCAAAGTGAAAAGATCGATCGCGGAGAAGGTTTTGCCACTAATTGAGGATGTCGGCAGTACAGTGGAGCGTGAAGCCTATCGCCAACGCCTTGCGGCATTGCTGCGTCTGGACACGCGCAGTCTGCAGTTGAACACAGTCATGGTTTCCCACGATCGCAGGAAGCGCAACAGGAATCGCGAAGAAGCTGAAGGCGCCAAAATTCGGCATCCGATTTCTCTGGTAGCGAAGAACCGTCCTCTCGAGGAATTTACCCTCAGATACTTGGTCATTGAGCCAAGATCCCTTTATCTGATCAACCGCGTTTTAGCCCAATTTGAACTTGAAGAGCTAAACACTAATGATTTTCACGAGGGCGATATTAAACACCTTTTCGGGTTAGTGCTGCAGAGCCTTTCCCAGGACGAAGACGAATACGAGGCATCCGACTATGTGGAGATGCATTTAGGTGATGACTTTGAACTGCCCGAGATTCCCGCGATAGAAGCACAATCGATCTCAGACCCACAATCAAAACTCTTCAAAGACCGACTTCGCAGCATTTTGCGCCTGCGACAGAACCATATTGAAGACCGATTGAGAGAAATTAGCTACCTGCAAAACGAAGCCGAAGAAAAAACTTACTCTACCGAGGAAGCCAACATACTCTACCTCGATCTAATCGAAACCCGTCGGAAGATCGACCAGGCTCTGCTTAGCCCGGAATCAGGAGGCTCAGGTAAAGTACGGAATATCCCCGGTGTGTACCAGGCAGATAGGAGTCATAATGGTTCCAGTCAAAACAGAGACCGGAAAGGATCCTGAATTGGAAGACAAAGCTGCCAATGATGAACGCCAAAAAGCAGTTGAGAGCGCTGAGTTTACCGACGACCCAATCCAACTCTACCTGAAAGATATCACGAATACCCGTCTGCTGGATGCCAGAGACGAGTTTCATCTCTCGATCATGATCCAGGCGCACGAACAACTTTCACTCTACCAAAATGACGAAGGCGATTTGGATGTTGGGAGCGTTTTCAAAGATATGTGTTCCACCTGGGAGCAGGTCAAACGAGACGCTCATCGCCTGCAACATCCCTTACCCGACTTAAGGGAGGTTATGTCGGAGGCTTCGCTAATGTCGGATGACAGACAGTGGCTGCCCGAGTCTTACACGCGCAATTATCTCGATAGCCCTCGCTGGGGTAGCGACAAGCATTGGGAAACCCTGGCAAATGATTTGCTTCGGTTTTACATGGATGTCTATATCCTGCCAAGCGAGTGGGTACATGCACTGACAGAACGCATAACAGGAGATGATCCCTGCCTGCAGGATACCATGCTGGAAACACTGCCTTCCAAAGCTCAACTTAAACAAAGTGTGCAACAAGTGATTGAAAATGCGGAATGGGCTACTCAACAGTTTGTGGAATTCAATTTGCGCCTGGTTGTAAGCATCGCCAAACATTATCGTAACCGTGGGATCGGGATGATGGACCTGATTCAGGAAGGAAATTTAGGTCTCTTAAAGGCGATCAACAAGTTCGATCCCTCCAAGGGATTTCGCTTCAGCACCTATGCTACCTGGTGGATCAGACAGTCGATCAGCCGATACATTCTCGAGAATGCCCGTACCATCCGCATCCCTGTGCATATTGTCGATCAGATCAGCAAACTGGTCAGGATCCAGCACAAGCTGGTGCAAACCTTAGGACGCGACCCAACCTTCGCCGAAATGGCAATCAGCTCCGGGTTTTTATCTGAAGAAGACGTCGAGGCGATTCTGGAGATCGGCGGCAGCCGTGAACTGGCAGACCCTGGCTTACTGCACCGCTGGGATGAAGCCACGCAAAAAATAGAATCAGTGCTGAAATCTGCCGAAGAGCCGGTCTCCTTAGAGAGCCCGGTTGGTGATTCTGAGGACGGAATCCTTGCGGATTACATCCCCGATCAGGATACTGAAGAACCGATCGAAGAGGTTCTGCGAGACGTACTGAAAGAAGTTGTGAAAGAATCGTTGGATTCGTTGAGCGACAGGCAGCGAGAAGTTTTAGAGCTGCGCTTTGGGTTGGCAGACGGCGTCTATCACTCGCTTGAGGAGATCAGTCATCAGTTCGGTCTCACGCGCGAGCGCATCCGCCAGATTGAGGCTAATGCCTTGCGCCGCTTGCGGGATCCCTCCCGCAGCAAGCTTTTGCGCGATTTTGTGGATGACGATTAAACCCGCTCAACTGTTCGGGCTCAGCTTATGATTGGAGAATACGGAAAACAGTAAAAATAAATGATGCATGAGCTCACCTTTTTTTCCGATGCACAACCATTCCTTGATAGAGTTTTGCCTGATCTTGCTGTACAAGAGAGCCGTAATAATTTGATCCTGGGTTTAGCGTTGCGATTGAAAGCCGACCCTCATGCCTATGGTGGGCAGGATCCGTTGATGGTTATTGGTACGGATCAAAATGAAAAAATCAGCGTGGCGGCGATCATGACGCCACCTTTTCCGATGATCGTTCAAAGCGATCCTGTCTGTCTGGAGGGTCTTGGATCGCTCGCCGATGCCTTGTTTGAAAAGGGCTGGAAACTGCCGGGTGTAAACGGTGTGGCTGAGGCCAGTGACGCTTTCGCCGGAATTTGGCAGGCGAAAACCGGTCAGACGGTCAGGTTATCCATGCGCCAACGGGCTTATGAGCTCCGTAAAGTTGAAGCAATTGATTATCCAGGCGGAATAATGCGCGTAGCTGAAGAGAAAGATGCCGGGAAGGCAGCTGATCTTCTCAATGCTATGATGGATGAAATTGGGTTGCTGCCAGGAAGAAAAATCATAGCTGAAACCGCGCTTATAAATATCGGGCTGAGGCAAACGTTTTTCTGGGAAGATGGTGGAGAAATCGTCAGCATCACGATTGCGAACCGCCCCCAGATTAAAGCTATTTGCATCAGCGGGGTTTACACGCCGCCAACTTTCCGCCGACAGGGCTATGCCCGTGCTCTTGTCGCCGAGGTTTCCAAGGAAATGTTCTCCAGAGGGTTTACGATCACCAACCTGTTTACTGATCTCGCCAACCCCACCAGCAACAAAATTTATCAGGAAGTTGGTTATAAACCAGTCTGTGACTACCATCAATATACATTTTAAAGTTCTTTTGAAGCTATTCTGATGACGAAAACACAGGTTGACTGACTGTTGATGCTTCCGCAGACGATGGGGATTTGCTTTGAGATAATTTCGGATGATAAGAAAAAGGTTGGCAAACTGCCAGCCTTTTTGGATTGAAAATGTAAAAATTAAGTTTACTCTTCGTGTCTGAGTTCCTTTTGACGAGCTTCCATGACCTCTTGGGCAAGGTGAGTGGGAACCAGGTCGTAATGGTCAAATTCCATCGAGAATGTTCCGCGACCACCTGTCATCGAGCGAAGGTTGGTAGTGTAGTGCATCATCTCAGCCAAAGGCACTTCAGCGTTGATAGTTGATCTACCCCGATCAGATTCCATTCCCTGAACACGGGCACGGCGTGAGTTTAGGTCGCCCATGATGTCGCCCATGTTAGCCTCTGGCACCTGTACCGAAACCTTCATGATGGGTTCATACAGCACTGGTTTAGCTTCTTTGAAAGCCAGTTTGAAGGCTTCGCGACCGGCTATTTCGAAGGCTATTGGTTTGGAGTCAACCGGATGCTCCTTGCCATCAAAGACAGAGACACCAACATTGTGAACCGGATATCCCGCGACTACGCCGTCCTTCATCACGCTGCGGACGCCTTTTTCAATTGGGGCCATGTAGTTATTGGAAATAGCACCGCCAAAAACATCATTACTGAAAGAGAATTGCTCATCCTGGATGGGGAAAACTTTCAGGTGAACTTCACCAAATTGTCCCGACCCGCCAGTTTGTTTCTTATGGCGATACATAGCGCTGGCTTCCCTGCTGATATGCTCTTCATAAGGTACCTTGGGTTCGTGCAAATCCAGGTATAGCTGGAATTTCTGCTCAGCGCGCTTGACCGCCACATCGATGTGTTGGTCGCCCATTCCAAAGATCAGAGTCTGGCGGGTTGCGGCTTCCATGTGCCACGAGAAAGTCATATCTTCTTCCGCCAGTCGAGTGAGCGTCTGGCTCATCTTGGATGCGTCCGACTGGGTTCTGGGGCTTATGGCGACGCGATAGAGCGGGCTGGGATAGGTGGGCATGGGCAAAACCAGGTTTTGTTCTTTGGTCGTGAGTGTATCGCCAGTAGTAGTTACGTTTAATTTAGCAACTGCGCCAATGTCACCGCTGTGAATAACGTCAACTGATTCCATATCCTTTCCATTAGGAACCTGGACGCCAGCCAGACGTTCTTCTTCACCTTTGGTGACGTTCCATACACGTGTATCGGAGTTCATGGTTCCGGAATAAACCCGGAAATAGGTCTGTCGACCAACGAAGGGGTCAGCGGTAGTCTTCCAGACATAGGCTGCCAGGGGACCAGAATCTTCAAATTTAAGTTCCACATCACCCTTGGGAGATTTTGCAATCACTGCGGGAAGTTCTGTGGGTGCGGGGGCCAGAGCAAGCAGGGCTTCCATCAGAGGACCAACACCAATCATGCGGCCGCCAGCAGCCACCAAAACAGGAATGATGTCACTTTCCTGAATGGATTTGTGCAGTCCTTCCACGATTTCTGCGGGAGTCAGATCACCATTCTCGAAATATTTTTCCAGAAGGCTGTCTTTACCTTCGGCGGCAGCCTCCACCAGAACCATGCGAGCATCATCGACCTGGGACTGCATGTCAGCAGGTATCTCAGTTGCTGTTTTGCCATCGTCCTTGTAAGCCTTCATTGTGACCAGATCGATCACGCCCTGAAAATCAGATTTCTCACCCCAAGGCAGTTGCATCGGGATCAAACGCCCATCTACACCGCCTTGTATTGAATTGAATGCCTTTTCGAAATTGGCGTTGTCACGATCCATTTTATTGATGACCACGATCTTGGGCATCTTAAACTCATCAGCCAACTCGAAAGCTGTTTCAGTGCCGACTTCGAGACCGGCGACAGAATCTACCAGGATCAACGCGCAGTCTGCCACACGCATGGCGGAAACGACTTCGCCTACAAAATCGGTGTAACCAGGGGTGTCGAGGAAATTGAATTTGATATCCTTGTAAATAACTGGCAGAACAGAGGTGAAAAGAGAAATATTGCGACGCTTTTCTTCATCGTCGTAGTCAGAGACGGTCGTGCCTTCTTCAACACTACCGACACGGGTGGTGGCTCCAGTAAAATTTAGTAAATTCTCCACGAGAAGCGTCTTGCCGGAATTGCTGTGCGAAGCAAGGACGATGTTGCGAATGTTAGCGGTTGAGAATTCTTTCATTTTTTTTAGACCTTCCTGTTGTCTGGCATGGAACCCCACGCGTTATTTAACCTATACGGCGTTTTAACGCCGACTTATTATTATATCAAAAAAGCTGTCGCTGTGAGGATTTTAGATAATCCCGAACAATTGACGAACCTGATCGATGTGGTCCCGGCGGAGCCAGAGCAGCCGACGCACCAGCTTACGGGCAGACCAGCTCTCTTGGGCAAAATCCACGACGCGCGAGTCTCCGGCCAGGTCCGACAGGGCCTCGATGACCGCCTCGAAGCTCTGGTTAATTGCAGAAATTGGGTCGGTGTCCCGCGGAATCTGAGAGGTCTCAACCCCAAAGTTTTGCAGATAACGGACTTCCGCATTGGCCAATTGCCGCAAGATCCCCATAATGCTCCACCGCTGTCCCGTTTCAACTCGGTTGAGTTGTTCTTCGCCTACAAATTCGATGCCAGCCAGCAATTCATCCTGCTGCCAGCCGATAACCTGTAGCGCCTGGCTGACCTCTGCTTCACTTAATGGGCGCTGGTCATCTTTAAAGAAGGCATTAACCTCATACTCCATCCCCTGACAGTTAGTTTGTGAGACAACAAAAGTCTCATCAACGTGGAAATCCATAGAATCCAATTCAAACCAGGGGTCATCAGTGTGCAGCCTGACCCAATAATCAAATTCCAACAGTTTTCGGGGCAAAGTAAGCAGTGTTTCAGCTTCGTCTGTGCCATAGGCAACACAACCAGGGAAATCCAATGCCCAGGCTGTAAAATTATTGCCGGGATACTTTTCCATTCCAACGCGAATCAACATAAGATTTATCCGAAAAACAGGGGGAGGTGGCCCAGGGAGAGGATGTCCCGCCATTCAGCCCGGTCACCTTCGGTAAGGATGCCCACCTCTCTGGCGGTGATCGCACCGGCTTTGTCGATAATCAGGTGCATTCCCTGCAAGGTCGAGCCCGTGCTGATAACGTCGTCCAGCAGGATGACCCGTTTGCCTGTTATCAAATCGATATCTTTCTCATCCAGGAAGAGATATTGTGGTTTACCAGTAGTGATAGATAAGGTTTCGGTCGAAATTGCTTCACCCATGTAAGGCTTGTATTCCTTGCGAAGTACAATGTATGGTTTACCGCTCAGTTTTGACAGCATGTGGGCAAGTGGGATCGATTTGGTTTCCGGCGTGAGGATGACGTCGTACTGTGTATCTTTCAGCAATCGGTTCAATTCTGCCGCGCAAGCATCCACCAGTTCGACATCACCCAGGATGTTCAAAATAGCGATGCTCAAACCGGGTTTGATTTCAAAAAGGCGCAGGTCTCGCTCAACGCCAGCAATCGTGATGGCGTAGGTTTCTCGTTTTTCCATTCAGCCTCCAAAGTGTTTTTATGCTGCTTTGATTTTATCGCAGTTCGAGCCGGATGTGACGGTTGAACTTTAAATCTTGGAAGTCAGGTCTGTAAACTCAAACTCTACGGATCTGATGGTCGCAACTTATACTTGTTCTGGTGGGAGTGGATCAAAATATGAACTTTGCCTTATACGCACTAATGCTGCGGACGCCGACCGCAGCATTAGGGTATTAAGGAGGAGAAGAAGAAGAGAAGTCGCCCTTACAGCTTTATATTACAATAGAAGCGTAATCAATACTTGACGATTAACCTACGATTACCCTACGATTTGTTAAGGAGTATGATATTTTGGAAACGTATAAAGACATAACCACAGCCATTGGAACGATACGGGCTTATTTTAGTTCGGTTGGGTTGACCAATATATTTCTTTTAAATGAAGATGAGACAACCCCAGGTGATAACCAATTATCTTCCAGTATTTTGAAAGAAACTAAATCTCAGTTGGAAAGATACTTAACCGGCGACCTGAAAAAATTCGATCTTCCTCTGGATTGGTCAGGCTTGACACCTTTTCGCCAGAAAGCACTCAAAGAAACCGCCCAAATCCCTTGGGGAGAGCTCATCACTTATGGCGAATTGGCTATGCGAGCCGGCAGCTACCGCGGAGCACGCGCGGCAGGTGGGGCACTGGCGCATAACCCCTTCCTGATCGTGGTTCCGTGTCACCGTGTAATCGGTTCGGATGGCGCGCTGCACGGCTTTTCTGCGCAGGGCGGTCTGAAGCTGAAACAAAGACTGCTTGAACTGGAAGGTCATCAAATTATTAATAACAGGGTAGTTCAATAGAAGGAAATGAATCATGGAAACAGAAAATAACGACTTTAAATCAGGTTTTATCGCAATCGTGGGCAAGCCCAATGCTGGGAAAAGCACTTTACTGAATCGGATTATGGGGCAACCCATCGCGGGGGTATCCTTCAAACCACAAACTACCCGACGCAGGCAATTGGGCATTCTCTCCACCGATGAATACCAAATGATCTTCACAGACACACCAGGCCTGAATGATGCCAAAGACAAATTGAGCCAGTTTATTAATAACGAGGTCAGGTTCGCTCTCCAAGATGCTGACGTCCTTCTCTATATCGCGGATATTAGCAAATCCCCGGATGAGCTGGACAAGCAGCTTGCCTCACTGATCAAGGAAAAAAGAACGACTCAAAAAGTTTTCCTGGTATTTAATAAGAGCGACCTGATCGGGCAATCCCAGTCTTCTCAAAACAAGCAAGCATTTCAGGCGTTATTTCCTGAAGACCCTTCGATTGAAATATCTGCCCAAACAGGTAAAGGTGTGGCTAAACTGATCGAGAATGTGCAGCTCTCGCTGCCTGCTGGACCGGCATATTACCCCACCGACCAAATCACAGAAGATTTTGAGCGTGAAATTGCGGCGGAATTCATACGGGCAGCTGCCATGGCCAATCTCGATGATGAATTGCCCTACAGCATCGCCACCCAAGTGGATGAGTATAAAGAACGTGAAGACGATCTGCTTTACATCCATGGCATGATTTTCGTTGAGCGGGAAGCCCAAAAAGGGATATTGGTTGGTAAAAAAGGCACGATGATCCGCAAAATCAGCACAGACGCTCGAGAGGCGATTGAGGAAATGACTGGCAAACGAGTCTTCCTGGATTTGCAGGTGAAGACTCAGAAAGATTGGAAGAACGACCCGGCCTTCCTCCGCAGGATTGGTCTGGCAGGGGCCGGCACCAATGTCTGATTGGCTCCAACCCGCAGTGCTTGCCCTGATTGGTCTGGCAACCTTTGCAAATTGGATCGCGATTTGGAAGGGAAAACTGACGACTTATTACGCCACAAAACCGTTGGTGATGCTTGGCTTGATCACCTACTTCCTGCTTCAAGGCTCCATAACCACATTTCGGCTGCCTTTTCTACTTGGGTTGATCTTTTCATTGATTGGGGATATCTTTCTGATCTCGCAAAGGACCCGTTGGTTCGTTGCGGGTATGGCGGCTTTTTCGGCGGCACAGGTGTTTTACATATGGGGCTTCAATGCCAGTTTGCCGCCAAGACCTGTGCGTCTTATCGGGATAGTGGCATTAGTGGCAGGGATGCTGATCTTGCATTTAACCGTCAATCGATTAGGGCAACAACCCAGGGTCAATAAGGCAATCCTGCCCTTTTTCAAAGGATATGGCACCTTGATTTTGGGCATGGCCATCAGCGCGGTGCTTTGCCTGGCGCGCCCGGCCTGGCCAGACCTGGCAGCAGTGATGGCAGGAACAGGCGGAATCCTGTTTCTGATTTCCGATGTGATGATCGGGTTGGACAAGCTTGACCGTCGCTTGCCAAAATACAAATTCTGGATCATTTTCAGCTATCATCTGGCGCAATTCTTGATTGTCGCAGCAGTGCTGCGCGTGGCGGCCTGATTTCCTCAAGTAGTTTTGCCGGAATAATTGACTAAAATTATTGAGAAGTGTATACTAATACATTGTGAATATAACCCCTTGGGAGCAACTAATGGAAAACCCTGACAAATCAAATAATAATGACCAACCTATTACCAACAAACAAAAATTTGAAGGTAAGGTTCTGAAGACCACACTACAAGGCGCAATAGTAGATATCGGTTCAGAATTACCTGCTTTTTTGCATGTCTCCCAGGTGGTAGATCCGGATAATGCGGAAAATGTCATCACGAACCTTGACGATGTGATCAAGCCCGGTCAGGTCATTACTGTATGGGTAAAACGTATTCTAAAAGATCACTACGAATTAACCATGCGTGAACCTCTGGCTCACGAATGGCGCGAACTTGCGCCCGGGATGACTGTTAAGGGCAACGTCGTTCGCCTTGAATCTTTTGGCGCGTTTATCGAGATTGGTGCCGAAAGGCCCGGGCTTGTGCACGTTAGCGAGCTGTCTCACAATTTCGTGCGTGTTCCTTCCGAAGTTATCAAAGTTGGCGATGAAGTGGAAGTGCAAATTTTAGAAGTTAACCGCCGCAAGAAACAAATTAAGCTCAGCATGAAAGCACTCCAGGATAGCCCCGAAGAAATCATTGCTGAATATGCTCCAAGCAAACGCAAAGGCAAAGGAAAGCAGGAAGTGGCTGTAGAGCAAGAAGAAGATGCTATCCCTGACCCCACTTTCATGGAAATTGCCATGCGTAAAGCGATGGATCGCGCAGAAAAACGCCGTCCTGAAATTGCCAGCCGTATTAAGAAACAGAAAAATGTCGAATCTGAGACTGACGATATCTTTGAGCGCACGCTTACCAATAAGTTGGGCAACGTAGGCGACGAGGATGAGTAAGCTGAGATCAAATCTCAACAATACCTGATCAATTTCCGGGGAGGACTGGAGTCAACAGCCCTCCCCTTTTATTTAACCGAGACTTTGAGGTGACATGGCAACCAAGTACATATTCTTTACAGGTGGAGTTCTCTCTTCTGTAGGCAAAGGAGTCACTGCTGCGTCAGTTGGCCGGCTGCTCAAGGCCCGGGGTTTTACCGTCACTGTACAAAAGTTGGATCCCTATCTCAATGTCGACCCAGGTACCATGAGCCCCTACCAGCACGGCGAGGTGTTTGTACTGGATGACGGCTCCGAAGCAGATCTTGACCTTGGCCATTATGAGCGTTTTTGTGATCTGCGCCTGCAACGCACAAGCACGGTCACAGCCGGCCAGATCTACGAAGAAGTGATCGAAAGAGAACGCCGGGGAGACTACCTGGGCGGAACGATCCAGGTGATTCCTCACATTACCAACGAGATAAAACGTCGGATCAACCTTTTAGGGTGTAAAAGCGAGGCTGATATCGCCCTGATCGAGGTCGGTGGAACGGTTGGTGACATTGAAGGTCAGCCATTTCTGGAAGCAATCCGGGAAATGCGCAACGAACTTGGCGAAAAAAACACCGCCTTTGTGCATATCACCTGGCTGCCTTACCTGAAGGCTACTTCTGAAACCAAAACCAAACCCACTCAACACTCGGTTCGTGAGTTGCGTTCCATAGGTATTCTGGCGAATGTAATCATCACCCGGAGTGATTATCCGATTGAAAAAGAGCTGACCGTAAAGATAGCCAAACTCTGCGATGTTAAACCTGAAGCGGTCATCCCCCTGGTTACAGTGGATATGCTCTACGAAATTCCCCTGAACCTTGAAGACTCTGGCATAGCCGATATTCTTCTGGATGCATTGGGGCTTGAAGCCAGGCATGAACCCGAATTGAGTGGTTGGCGCTGGATGGTGGAAGAGCTTTCCAAAGATAAACCAACCATCAAAATTGGCCTGGTGGGAAAATATATCGATTTGCATGATGCCTATTTGAGTGTGCGTGAGGCACTCAAGCATGCCGCGCTCTACTACGGTGTGGATGTCGAGATCAAGTGGATATCTTCCTCTGATCTCGAAACAAGGGTAGACGTTGAGGAAGCTTTGAAAGATGTAGACGGCGTCGTCGTGCCAGGCGGCTTTGGGAGCCGTGGTGTCGAAGGCATGATTCGAACCGCCACCTATGCCCGTGAGAACGAAATCCCCTATCTGGGCATATGTCTGGGTTTACAGGTAATGGTGATTGATCACGCGCGCAACGTGGTTGGTTTGGAAGATGCCAATTCGATCGAGTTTGATAAAATGACCGAACACCCGGTGATCGATTTGATGACCGAACAAAAAGGACTTGACCGTTTAGGCGGCACGATGCGGCTGGGACTTTACACTTGCCAATTGGCAGACAACACACTGGCGCGAAGTTTGTATCAAGACGAGCTGATCGAAGAGCGCCATCGTCATCGCTACGAAGTTAACAATAAATACAGACCATCTTTACAGGAAGAGGGGCTGG
>JBBAES010000022.1:0-18893 GCA_041655815.1 Anaerolineaceae bacterium | reverse complement strand
AGGGAGATCCCTCGACCTCATCGAAACACGTGTCTTGTTAAAGATGCGAAATAGTTTACTAAAAAACACCTCTATTCAAAAGGTGTTTTTAGTCGGGGCTGACGAATTTGCCATGGCTCCCGCAGGGAGATCCCTCGACCTCATCGAAACACGTGTCTTGTTAAAGATCCGAAATCGGTTACTAAAAAACACCTCTATTAAAAAGGTGTTTTTAGTCGGGGCGGACGGATTTGAACCGTCGACCTCGCGGACCCGAACCGCGCACTCTATCCGGGCTGAGCCACGCCCCGTGAGGCAATATTATAGCACAACTGAGTTGCTTGCGCGCTGTTTTAAAGCGGGGGAAAATAAAATTGTCAGGGTTCGATCAATACTTTTAGTTCTCCTAAAAGTAGCGGTTTGATCAAGACTTCAGCGTGCGCCCCTACGACCGAACTGCCTTTCAAGCAAATTCGCGCTCAAATGGATCATGGTCGGACGACCATGCGGGCAGGTCCGCGGAGACTGACTAGCTTCCAGGTTGAGGAGCAGGTTGCGCTGCTCTGCTTCGGACAAGATCTGGCCCCCTTTGACAGACATCCGTTTACAGACTCTGGCGGCGATCTTAGCTCTGACCTCGTTTTCCAGGGGTGTTTCGTCTTCTTCGAAGGCATCAACCACTGCCAGAATCGCGTCTTTTGGATCCCCACGCTCGACAATGGTTGGAATCGAACGAATCAGAAACGTGTTGGGGCCAAACACCTCGATCTCAAAACCGAGCTCGGCCATGGTCTCCAAATTTTCCTCCAATATGCCGGCTTGTTCCGGGCTGAGCTCCACTGCGGTGGCATCGACCAATCTCTGCGAGGGAATCATCGACGCGCGATATTGCGCCATCATCTGGTCGAACAAAACCCGTTCGTGCGCAGCATGCTGATCGATCAGATATAACCCGTCGGGTCCTTCCGCCACGAGGTAGGTAGAAGCAACCTGCCCTACCAAACGCAACAAGGGCAGATGCGTGCCCGGTAAGGGTTGTTGTTGAATGGCAGAATCGCTTGTTTGAAACTGTCCTGGCACAGGCTCAGTTGGCTGGACCTGCCAATTTTCATCGAAACTCGTCGGAACTTCTGCTGTGATCGGCTTGCCCCACAAATTAAGACTGTCCAAATCAGGTATAGGTGTGTAAGCAAGCAGACCCCTTCTGATTGCCCGTTGAACGCCGCTGAAAACCTGATCTTGTTCCCTGAAGCGCACTTCCGCCTTGGTTGGGTGAACATTGACGTCCACCAGGTGTGTGGGAATCTCCAAAAACAAAACCACCACAGGATACCGTCCGACCATAAGCATGGTGTTATAGGCCCGGATCACAGCCGCCGTCAGCATGGGATCCTGCACCCAACGGCCATTCACAAAGAGGGTTATGTCTTTACGGTTTGAGCGTGTCAGAGACAGGTCACTGATAAAGCCTGCGATGGTCAGGTCTTTGTCATTGAAATTCAACGGCATGAGTGATTTTGATTCCTGAGTGCCAAACAAGGCCTGCAAAATTTCAAGGCGATCACCACTGCCCGTCGATTGAAATTCGGGATTGCCATTTTGAATCAATGACCAGCGTATCCACGGATAGGCCATGGCATAACGGGTCACTAAGCCCGTGATGTGTTTTGCTTCAGTGATATCCTTGCGTAAAAACTTGAGCCTGGCTGGAACGTTAAAAAACAGGTCTTCAACCGTAATTTCGGTACCTTGGGGCGCGGCTACCCTCTGAACTTTCGAATTTTCTCCGCCATCAACCGTCAATTTGGCGGCCAGATCTACCTCGGCCGGTCTCGAAATCAAGTTGAGGTGAGAAACTGAGCCAATCGAAGCCAGTGCCTCACCGCGGAAACCGAGCGTCTTGATGTCAAAAAGCTCTTCAGTTTTGCTCAATTTGCTGGTCGCGTGCCGGCTGACCGCCAGTTCCAGCTCACTCGGCTGGATGCCTTCCCCATTGTCATTTACTCTAATCAACTCTCTGCCGGCTTTTTTGATCTCAACCCGGATTTCTGTTGCTCCGGCATCGATCGCGTTCTCAATCAGCTCTTTGACGACCGAGACAGGACGGTCTACCACTTCTCCAGCGGCAATTTGAGAAGCAATAGTGTCCGATAATTTTTGAATAGTCATGTTTGGTTACCCTGTACCGATTATACACAAGGCGCTTACGTAAATCTAACCCATATCAGGTAAAATGGCTTTATGACCTGGACAGAAAAATTAGAGTCAATTTTGGGTTCGCTTCCTGATAAACCCGGCTGCTACCTGATGAAAAATGAGCAGGGCAATATTATCTATGTCGGAAAAGCGATCAATCTGAAAAACAGGGTCAAGTCTTATTTTCAGAAATCCAGCGATCACAGCTACAAAACTCGCCGTATGGTTAGCAATATCCGCGATATTGAATGGATCGTGGTCGAATCGGAGCTCGAAGCCCTGATCCTTGAGATGAACCTGATCAAGGAGCATCGACCTTTTTATAACGTTCGTCTGAAAGACGACAAGCGCTATCCTTACATCAAAATACACTGGCAGGATGATTTTCCCAAAGTATCTGTGACTCGTAACATGGTTCAGGACGGTTCCCGCTATTACGGTCCCTATACATCTGTCTGGGCAGTACATCAGACTCTAGACATTCTTCGCAAGATCTTCCCCTACCTGACCTGCGCGCGCGAAATCACAGGCAAGGACGCTCGCCCATGCCTTTATTATGACATCCATCTTTGCTCAGGTCCCTGCATAGGCGCCATCGGTAAAGACGACTATCGCCAGATGATAGAAGACCTGGCTAAATTTCTTGAAGGTAAAACCAGCCCGGTTCTAAAGCGGCTGCAGACGGAGATGGCTAAGGCTTCCGAAGAAATGGATTACGAAAAAGCCGCAATTATTCGAGACCAGATTCTGGCAATTGATAAGGTAGTGGAGCGACAGAAAGTCATCTCGAATGAACGAAAAGATTCTGATGTTATCGCCATGGCGCGCTCCAACGGGGAAGCCTGTGTGCAGGTCTTCTTTATCCGTTCAGGAAAACTGATTGGGCGAGAATACTTTATCCTCGAAGGAACGGAAGAAGAACAGAACGCGGCGATTCTGGAAGAATTTATCAAGCAATTTTATTCACAGGCAGCCTATATCCCAAATAAGGTCCTGCTTCCACAGGAAGTAGACGAAGCCATGATCATCAACGAGTGGCTCAATACCAAACGCGGCGGCGAGAAAGTCCAGATCCTCGTCCCCAAACGAGGTCAGTCAAAAGCATTGGTCAATATGGCGACAGAAAACGCGACCGAAACTTTGCGCGCGCTCGAAATCCGCTGGAAAGCCGATCGAGATCGCCAAAGATCCGCGTTGGGCGAAATTCAGCAGGCTCTGGAGATGTCCGAACCACCAAATCGGATTGAATGCTACGACATTTCCAACATCCAGGGAACAGCCAGTGTGGGCAGCATGGTCGTGTTCGAACAGGGCATCCCCAACAAGAAACTTTATCGTCGTTTCAACATCCGGTCTGTCTCGGGTCCAGACGATTTCGCCTCCATGCGAGAAGTCCTTAAAAGACGTTTTGCCAATTATGTCTCAGAAAATGAGTCCAGGGACACCCCGGGATACAAACCAGACCTGGCATTCAGCATTCTTCCTGACCTCCTGATCGTCGACGGTGGCAAAGGGCAGCTGCGTCAGGCGATTGAGGTACTCGATGAATTCGACCTCACCGGGCAATTCACGATTGTCGGACTGGCCGAGCGGGAAGAGGAGCTTTTCCTACCGAATAATCCGGATTCTGTACGCCTCGACGATCATTCCCAGGGCTTCTACCTGGTGCAACGCATCCGCGATGAAGCCCACCGGTTCGCAATAACCGCACACCGTAACCGGCGTGGTAAAATCGGAATGGCTTCGAGATTAGACAGTCTGCCCGGAATTGGTCCAACCCGCAGGAAAGAACTGCTCTCGAGATTTGGTTCGATTAAAGGCATCCTTGAAGCGGATGCGGAAGAAATCGCGAAAATACGTGGGATATCTCTTGAAAAAGCCAATGCAATTAAAGCTGAATTGGAGTGAGAATGGCAAAAAAAAGTAAAAACACCTCGCAGCGTATTTATAAAATTGTGATGGCCGCACTGGCAATCATTATCGTCCTGGCGATGTTGCTTTCCATGATCAGATTTTAGGTACTTAAATGACAGAAATTAAAAACCTGATATCGGGGATGCACCTCGCCAGTTATTATGAAAGGATGGGGCCATCTCCCCAAAAGCAGAACGAACCATATCCTCAATACCTTGACCAGGTTACTGACGAATCCAGCCTGATAACCCTGCCCGATATGACTGACTTTCAGCCCCAAATCCTTAACCTGCTCGAGGTTATTGAAAAGCGGCGCTCCTTGCGGCGGTACGATGAAACAGCGGTTATGACAACAAAGGAACTGTCATATTTGCTCAAATACACCCAGGGTGTCCGCGAGATTGACGAAAAACGCGATCTAACCAATCGCTTCGTGCCTTCTGCCGGCTCCCGCCACCCTTTTGAAACTTACCTCCTGATCCAACGAGTGGAAGGCTTCGTCCCGGGTTTGTATCGTTATATCGCCCAGCGTCACGCCCTGGAAACCGTCGATTTGAGCGTAGAGGTAATGCAAAAACTCCATGAGAGCGTCTTACGTCAAAGGCAGGTAATCACTTCAGCGGTTACATTTTTCTGGGTTGCCGACGTCTACAGAACCAGCTGGCGCTATGGCGCCCGTGCCTATCGTTATATCCACTTGGATGCCGGGCATATATGTCAGAACCTGTACCTGTGCGCAGAGTCGATCGACCACGCGGTTTGCGCCATCGCAGCATTCGATGACCACCAGGCGAACCAGGTGCTCGGTCTCGACGAGGTCGAACGTTTTTTGGTGTATGTAGCCTCAGTTGGTAAAAAGATCAACCAGGATTAGTTGGCAAAGCCCTTGAAAGTCAGTTATATCGTGTTGATATCTGCCAATTCAGAATGGCAGTTTGTGCTCAAGCAACTTCTGGGTCTTGAAAGCAAACCGGGTAAAAGGATTGATCCTGCGGGGTGTCGGCGACATCATCACCCCATTAGCTTCAGAAACAGACAATAATCAGGCACCCTGGCTCTCTCGGGTTGAGCTGATCATCCAGAAATTATTACGAGATCTTCCATTCTACCTGGAAAATTTCAGGTCTTTAAACTCTGAGTAACATCAAAATAATCTTCCCAGGGTGCCTCATCGAGGTAATCAGCATAGTTTTGGATTGTCACCTGGTTGGGAACGATCTGATCCAGTTTTTCCCATGAAATCGGCCAGGAAATCGGCAGCCCTGACCGGGCACGCAGCGAATATACACACACACTCGTGGCAGATCTGCTGTTGCGTATCCAGTCGACAAAGATTTTCCCCTTTCGCTTTTGCTTGCTCATTGAGGAGGTGTATAGTTTTGGCCAGCGTTTTGCCATCTCTTTTGCCAGGTTTTGCGCAAACCGCTTCGCCGCAGCCCAATCCGCCTGAGGCTTAAGAGGCACCATAATATGGTAACCTTTCCCACCGGATGTCTTCAGGAAGGACTTCAGTCCCAGCAGGTCAAGTAAACCGCGCAAATCAAGCACACCCTGCCGAACTTGGGAAATCCCCAGACCCACATCTGGGTCAATGTCAAATACAAGTTGATCAGGTAATTCCATTTCAGGCAAACGAGACCCCCAGGTGTGGAACTCGATGGTACTCATTTGAACGGCACTCATAATACCTTTGAAATCCGTGATGGCGATATAAATATCCTCTTCACCCGATTTCTCGCGAACCGGCACATCCTTAACGTGGTCTATCTGCCCGGCCGCGTGCCTGGAAAAAAATGTCTCCCCATCAATCCCATCCGGGGCGCGAACAAGGGAAACCAATCTGTCCTGCAGATGAGGCAGCATCCGCTCGGATATATCCTGATAATACTCAGCAACCTGCGCTTTTGTCAGGTTGTGATCAGGGTCATAAACTTTATCCGGGCTTGAAATGTGAATACCATCTACGATGATCTCCTCCCGACCTTTCGATTGCTTCGCATTGACCACCTTTTTCGAGTTTGAAGGACCCTTCTTTTGAGTTTCTTTTTCCATCACCACCTCCGATGGTTGCTTATCTTCACGTAACCCCATGAAGACAGCCTGTCGGACAATTTCATCGTTTGTCCATTCAGCAAATTTGACTTCAACAACCAATTCAGGCTTCATCCAAAAAATCTTCTCCGGCTGCCGATATTGCTTCGGAATTTCGACACTGGCAGTTTCCTGTAGATAGGGTTGAAAATGCTTCACCAGTTGCTTAGATTCTGTATCCTTAAAGCCTGTGCCTGCTCTGCCAGCATATTGCAAATCTCCATCCTTATTAATTGCCAAAATGAGCGAACTCAACCCGCTGCGTTTCTTCTCTGAGCGCGTGTAGCCCGCGACAACAAATTCCTGCCGCAACACGCATTTACTTTTCACCCAATCATCGCTGCGCTCGCCGCTATAACGTGAGCCAAGACGCTTTGAGACCATCCCTTCCAACCCCTTTTGACATAATTGGTCAAACATATTCAGGTGATTTCCTTCGCTATAAGGACTGCGGACGATTGATTTGGGCGCATCTTGCATCAGTTCCTCCAACAGGGACTGTCTTTTTTCAAGAGGCAAAACCCGCACGTCCTGATTTCCAACGGCTAAAACATCGAAGACAATGAAGGTCAAAGGCTTTTTTTTATCTGATTTCATCGAAGATTGCAGACTTTGAAAATCAGACCGGCCGGAACGTTCAAAAAAAACCACCTCGCCATCCAGCACCATATTAGCGCTTCGTTCCCATGATTTGAAATCAGCCGCAAGATCCGCGAAACGGTCGGTCCAGTCGTGTCCCCCCCGGGTGATCATTCTGATTTGGGATCCCTCCAGATAAACCAAAAGGCGGTAGCCGTCATATTTAATCTCATGCCGCCAGCCAGCGCCCGTAGGAGGCTTGGAAACCAACTTTGCAAGCATAGGTTTGGCAGTTGAAAAAGGCAAATCTTTTTGCAAATTGGCTTTTGAATTTTTGATTCCTTCTGCGTCCGAACCAGACTCTTTCGCATCACCACCCTGGGAAATTTCTTCCATTGTCCGCCCTGAACTGACACTGGTTTCAAATTCTTCTATTCCACTCTGCTCACGTGCGTACTCATCTTTTTCTTTGATCAGCAACCAATTATCGTCCTTTTCCTTGTCTGAACGGATTCTTACAAGTACAAATCGTCCCTTGAAGCGCGTTCCTTCAAGCTCGAACTTTAACTCCCCTTCTTTCAGACCCTGATCCACATCCCGCAAAGGCGTCCAGGTGCCCCGGTCGAACAACTGGACTGTCCCAGCTCCGTATTCGCCCTTGGGAATGACGCCTTCAAATCCAGCATAATCCAAGGGGTGATCCTCTACATGCACAGCCAAACGTTTATCGCCTGGATTCATGGAAGGGCCTTTCGGCACTGCCCACGAGAGCAAGACTCCCTTCCATTCCAATCTGAAATCGTAGTGCAAACTCCGGGCGACATGCTTCTGAATTACAAATTGCAATTCTTCGCTCGATTGGCGGAGCTCTCCGACCGGTTCAGCAGTCTTCTTAAAATCCCGTTTCTCGTTATAAGCATCTAATGTCATAATTCAATTGTAAACAAGCAATCCCACCGTCCGAAAGGTTTGTACACATTTTGCACAATAATTGAGGCAGCACTATAATGCCGTTAGCGGAGATATAAGATAATTATGAGAGCAATTTGGAAAGGCACAATTTCTTTTGGTTTGGTATCGATACCCATCAGCCTGGTTTCTGCCAGACAGCGCAACGAGATCAAGTTCAACATGCTTGACAGCGAAGACTCCAGCCGGATACGCTACTTACGGGTGAATGAAAACACAGGCGAAGAGGTGCCCTGGGATCGTATCATCAAGGGCTATGAGTTTGAAGAAGGCGAGTACGTCACCATCAGCGATGAGGATTTCGATCGCGTGGAGGCCGAGGGTACCCGCACGGTTTCTATTGAAACCTTCGTCAATGCGGAGGAAATCGACCCGCTCTTTTTTGAAACCCCGTATTTTGTGCTGCCTGATAAGGGTAGTGAAAAACCATACTTGCTTCTCCGCAAGGTCATGAATAAGACCAAAAAAGTCGGCATCGCGCGCATCGTCCTTCGTGGAAAAGAATCGATGGCTGCTCTTTACGACCACAAGGAAGCGCTCGTGCTCAACCTGCTGCGTTTTGAAGAAGAGATCCGCCCAGCTGAAGACCTCGAGATACCAGACGAGGCTAAAATCAGCCAAAAAGAAATGGATTTGGCAGAGCAATTGCTACAGAGCATGACTGAGAAGTGGGATCCAAGTCAATATAAAGATGAATATCAAACGAAATTGAAAAAATGGATCGATAAGAAAATCGAAACTGGCGCAACAACCGCCCCTGAGGCCCCTGTTGAGTCTGAACCCGCGGCCACACCAGCCGATGATATCTGGGATACCCTGATGAAAAGCATCGCGGTGCAGGGTGAAAAAGCCTCAAAAGATAAAAAGGTAAGCCGGAAGAAAGCGACCGCCGCATAATCTATCCATTAAACAGGCGAGCTTAAAACAGATTTGATCCGGCCGGCTGCCGTAAAAAAACCCGGCTGGCTGAAGCACAACCTCAGACTGGCAAAATTCTAAAAATTACTCAGACGGCTTACCCAGTCTGGAGCGTTCCTCTTCAACAATGCTGTGATCGAGCTTCTTAAACAAGGTCGTCGGCTTGTTGAAAGGCTTGTCCGCCTGCAATTCCACTGCTTGCCACAAATCCACCCCCTCCTTTGCCATGGATTGATGGTTGTTGAGTCCAAGTATCAGGTGAGAGCCAAGGGAGTCAGCCACTTCCTGAGTAAAGGGCGTCCCAAACAGTGCCACATCATGGGCGAGGGTTTGGTGAAGTCTTTCACTGGTTTGAGGCAGGAAAGGCGCGAACATAAGCTTGAGCCACTCGATCGCCTGGATAGCGGTAAAAAGGGATTTCGCGGCCTCATCTCGGTCAGTTTTGATCTCGAACCAGGGCGCATGGACGTCCAGATACTTATTGACCTCAGTCGCAAGATGCATCGCCTCTGCCAGCGCAGCTCTCAGTTCCACTTTCTCAATGCGGCTGCCAACTGAATCGAAGCCGGTCTTAATCGTCTCAAGCAATTCGAAGTCTGAGGAGCGTAGTTCGCCAGGATTGGGGACTTTACCCTCAAAGTTCTTCCAGGTAAAGGACAAAACACGGTTGACCAGGTTGCCCCAGGTTGCCACCAGTTCATTGTTATTCCGCTGAAAGAATTCTTCCCAATCCCAGTCACTGTCCCTGTTTTCAGGCATATTGACCGTCAGGTAATATCGAAGCGAATCACTGTCATAGCGGTCCAGGGCATCAAGACCCCAGACAGCCCAGTTGTTGCTTCCGCTGATCTTCTTACCTTCCAGGTTCATAAACTCATTGGCTGGAACATCATAGGGCAGCACCAACGACTGTGGAGCAGGACTGTCCATACGCCGGTCAAAATCCTTGCCCATGCCCAGCAATTCTGCCGGCCAGGTGACAGCGTGGAAAGTGATGTTGTCTTTGCCGATAAAGTAGAAAGACCTGGCAGCCTGGTTGGTCCACCATTCGCGCCATACTTCTGGTTGATCGTTAAGCTCACCCCATTCCACCGTTGATGAAAGGTAGCCAATCACAGCCTCAAACCAGACATACAGGCATTTGCCTTCCCAGCCCTCAAGCGGGACCGGAATACCCCACTCCAGATCGCGGGTGACCGAGGTCGGTTTGAGCCCCACTGATTGGATGGTTCCCAGCGACTGGCGCAAAACGTTAGGTCGCCAATAGTCTTCACGCTCATTGAGAAATTGCTGGATTTTTGGTTCCAGAGTTGACAGGTCCAGGAAAAAGTGCTCGGTTTCTTTGAGCTTCGGAACAGAACCGTCGACTTTTGAGCGCGGGTTGATCAGTTTTGAGGCTTCGAGTTCGCTGCCACATTGTTCGCACTGATCAGAGCGTGCAGATTCGTTTCCGCAAATGTAGCAGGTACCCTCCACATAGCGGTCTGGTAAAAAGCGTTGTCCCGCAGGACTGTACCACTGTTTGGAAACGTATTTTTTTAGATAACCGTTCTCAAGCAGGGTCAGGAAAACTTTTTGGGAGATGGAGAAGTGATTTTCCGTGTGCGTCGAGGTAAAAAGATCGTAACTGATGCCGATTCGCTTAAATAATTCTATGAAACGGGGGTGATAATACGAATAAATATCATGTGGCTTCTGACCGGTTTGATCGGCTTTAATGGTTATGGCAGTGCCGTGTGAATCTGAACCGGAAACCATCAGCACTTTATTTCCCCTCAGACGGTGGTAGCGGGCTACGATGTCACCAGGCAGGTGGGAACCGGTTATGTTGCCCACGTGTATGTCGGAATTAGCATAAGGCCAGGCTACAGCAATTAAGATATTTTCGTTCATGAGTCACTCCCAACGTAAAGCATCGGCAAATTCTATCATTAGCTGCTCTGCTTTTCAGTTATTTTTCTTTTCGTTATGAATAATCGACGCTGTGATTGTGTTCACAAGTCGCGATGTTCAGATTTTGGCCGCATTCCACGCAGATACCCTTGCAGTCCGGTTGGCAAGTGCTGGTTATTGGCATTTCCAAAAGCAGGTAATCCCGGAAGGGGATGCCAAGGTCGATATAACCGTCTTTGGGCACTTCTTCTTCGTCTAATTCTTCTTTCATGCGTGTTTCAAAAACATAAAGGTCTTCGAATTGCGTGGACACGTGAACAATTATTGGCTCCAGGCAGCGACTACACAGACCATCGATATCGGCTTCGAGATTAGCCTTTAGCAGCAAACCTTCTCTGGTGCGTGAGAAGGAATAAGTTCCTTTAAGGTTTTTTGCATGTAGATCTGGTTCGATGAAAATCTGAGGAAAATCGACCTCATATTCCCGACTATAACCTATTGGTTTGTTGAAGAAATGGCCGACATTTGTACGCAGGGGATGTTTTATAGTTTCCATGGTCTATTATAATTGTTAAAGTATTTTTCTTAAGATTATATCATGTGGGTGTACGACTCCCAAGCCGGAATGGATACTTAATGAAAACAGTTTTGATTGCGAGCAACAATAACCATAAATTCGAGGAGATTTCAGCCATCCTGGCTCATCTTCCCATCCGACTGATCAAGCCATCTGAACTTGGGCTGAGTCTTGATGTGGCCGAAACTGGCCAAAATTATTACCAAAACGCTCTTCTAAAGGCCGAAGCTTTTTATCAGGCAAGCGGATTACCCGTCTTATCGGATGATTCTGGTCTGGAGGTCGAGGCCTTAGGAGGAGAACCAGGCCTCCACTCTCATCGCTATTCCCCCAAACCAGGTGCGACCGATCACGACCGATGCGTCTACCTGCTGTCAAAACTCTCAGGAACGCCAAAACCCTGGTTGGCAACCTTTCATTGCCATGCAGTTTTCTATGTCCGCCCTGACCTGGTGGGCGACAGCCATGGCATGGTTGATGGAGAGGTGATCGATGAATTCCGCGGATCGAATGGCTTTGGATACGATCCAATTTTTTTGATCCCTGATGTGCAAAAAACGACCGCTGAATTGGGTTCAGAGCAAAAAAATCAAATCAGCCATCGCGGGAGAGCCTTTACCAGTCTCGATTTGCTCAGGCAATGGAGCGCAGGCGAAGATTAACTGGCTTTCGATATCAGAACTTGTAGCCGATTTTCCTCAAAAAACTCTTTCTGGCTGCGATTTCTTGCTCGGTTTCAATGCCTGAAGGCGAGCCACCATCAACCACCCCTAATACCGCTCTGCCTTGCTCCGTTTGCAATAAGACAACTTCGGTCGGATTGGAAGTCGCGCAAAAGATGTTGACTATCTCTGGAATGCGCTTCAGATTAGGCAAAATGTTGATTGGGAAAAATCCTTCGCCGAGGAAAAGGATGAAACTATGTCCGGCCCCAATCCGTAGAGCATTCTCGGTTGCCAATTCGATCAAATCTTCATCATTGCCTGTCCATCTCACCAGGCGCGGGCCGGAAGCCTCGCAAAAAGCTAATCCAAATTTCACCCCCGGAATGGAAGTAACCAACATCTCGTGCACGTCTTCAACGGTTTTAATAAAATGCGATTGACCAAAGATAAAGTTGATATCTTCTGGCTTCTTAATGGATTCAAGTAAAATTTCCATTTCACCCTCCGGAAAGTTTTGACAATTTTAACATAAAAAAGCTTATATTCAGATGCATCAGTGCCAATTCTCAGCTCGGGTGGGATAATGAAGTCTGGCGAAATTTTTAATAATCTACATCATACCCTTGTTTCAACCCGGTTTTTGTGCCGTCCCGATGAAAATGCTCATTTTCTTCCCCAAATTTCAAATAAGGTAAAATCATTGCATGACAAAAACAAGCATGCGGCTGATCTGGGCGCTGGCCCTTTCCCTGCTCGTTCTGAGTGCTTGCGGTTCAATTGGCGGGCAACCCACACTTGAATTCAACCCGGTAACAGAAACGCCTGAATTGGTTCCGCCCACTCCCATGCCAACCTATACACCAACGCCAGCCCCTTTGGGTTCTCCTGAAAACCCGATCGTGATCGGGTTGATCATCCAGGAATCTGTCCCCGGGCAAGCAGAAGCACTGCAAAGTGTGCTCATGCACCTCTCTGAAGGACTTTCGCTTACTTTCACATCACAAACTTTCGCAAACTACGTCGACCTCGAGCTCGCCCTACAGCGAGGAACAATCGATATGGCCTGGCTGACTGCTCCAGAATATTTGCTTGCTTCGCAGAAAAATCTGGTGAGTTCGCTGCTGGTGACCAATCACCTGGGCATCACCGCCTACAGGGTGCAGTTCCTCGGACATAAGGACGCTGAATTGCAGTCATATTACAATCCCGCCACCAACAACTCCGAGGCAACCGCTGACCAGGCGCTGGCTCAACTGGCTGGCTTGCGCCCCTGCCTAACGCAGGAAGACTCGCTGTCGGGTTATTGGGTTCCGCTGGGTTATCTCTCCCAAAATAATATTAGCTACCCCCGTCCTTTGCTCACGTACAGCTTCAGTGCCAGCATCCGGGCACTCTATATCAAGGGTATCTGCTCTTACGCCGTCACATACGCTAATTCGGCTGACCCCCGCACTTCTTCCGAGGTCATCAGTGATCTGACCGATGTTATCACTAAGGTGCCGATCATCTGGATCTCTCCACCAATCATTCCCAACCTTAGCCTTTCGGTCAGCAAACAGATGGAACTGCCTCTCCAGAACCGAATCTCTGAATATTTGCGTAATTTTTCCCGCGAGGAGATTGGAAAAAGCCTCCTGAGTCAAATGCTGGACTATGAAATCGCCCAATTAGAGCCTCTGCATGACTCCAGTTTTCAACCGTTGCGCGATCTCCTTGCGACGACAAATGTTCGTCTGGCTGACCTGGCAAGGTAATCTCATCGAACTATGAAGAAATTATTGCGCATCATTATCCTGATCTCCTTTGGTATTTTCCTGTTTATCGGCCTGCTCAGGCTTTGCATGCTCTTTACAACCCAAGACGCGGTCAGCTCACTAGAAACGGTACCACCAAAACCAGTTGTTTTGGTGCCAGGAGCTGGTTTGAATTCTTCGGGCGGTCCATCCGCACCCTTACAGGACCGGCTGGACGCGGCAATCGAGCTGTACCGTCAGGGCAAAGTCCAAAAGCTGCTGCTCTCGGGAGATAACAGCGGGACCTATTACAACGAGCCTGCAGCAATGCAAGCCTACGCGCTCTCTCAGGGAGTTCCCGAAGAAGATCTAGTTTTAGATTATGCCGGGCGACGTACCTACGATACCTGCTATCGGGCGCATCACATCTTTGGGTTGGATGAAGTGATAATCGTCACACAGGCCTACCATCTGCCCCGCGCTCTCTTTCTGTGTGGCAATACAGGACTGGATCCCATTGGCATTCCCGTGCAGCAGTCTCGATACCTTCGTTCCCGCTATATTTTCTGGAATGTAAGGGAGGTGTTTGCTACCGTTGCCGCCTGGATTGACGTTTATATGCTGAAACCAATCCCGATTTTAGGAGAGATGGAACCGATCTTTCCCCCGCAAACCAGGATGAACCCATGAACAGAGAAGAAGCTCTCAAATTAGTAAGAAAATATGTCCGCAATGAGGCCCTTGTCAGACACATGCTCAGCGTTGAAGCGGCCATGCGTTTCTATGCCAGGCAATTCGGACAAGATGAAGAACAATGGGCCATTGCAGGGCTGCTTCATGATTACGATTGGGAGATCCACCCGACCATCGAAGAACACCCTCTGAGCGGTTTGAGCTTGCTGCGTGAAAAAGGGGTCGCTGAAGAAATTATAGAAGCGATTGCCGGTCACGCGGATCACACAGGTGTACCCCGTGCGAGTTTGATCGCAAAAGCGCTTTATGCCTGCGACGAAGTAACCGGCTTAATAACCGCCGTTGCCCTGGTGCGACCCTCCCGATCGCTGCATGACCTTACACCCAAGTCGGTTAAGAAAAAATGGAAAGACCGTTCTTTTGCTGCTGGCGCAGACCGGACTATGATCGCTGCTTCTGCGGAGGAATTCGGGGTCGAATTGTGGCAACATGTCGACAATGTCATTATGGCTATGCGCAATATAGCAAAAGATTTAGATCTTGAGGGCAGTCTACAGGATCAGGAAAAGTCCTAACTCTGGTCTTCGCCCCAATAATTGCTGAAGTCGGAGATTGTTGTAAATCCGATAACTTCGTCGCCAGTTTTTAAGGTGTACATGCTTTGCCCATTTGCAGCTCGTTTCCGGCTGATGGCATTGGTGATGGTAAAAACCTTGCTGGCAGTCTTACGAAAATGGCTGATGCCTTTATCAGTTAATTTGCCCGTCATCAGGGCTGCGACCTGATCCTCTTGGCTCAATTTCCAGGCAGTCACACCCTGACCGTACCGACCTTGTACCGGGAAATCACTGCCAGGCACCCGTTTAGCCATGCCCAGTCGCGTCAGCAGAGCGACCTCGTCTTTGTCTGCAACTAAAGCAGCTCCGACAACATAATCGTCGGCTTTGAGTTTAATTCCATTGACCCCTGCCGCCACTAGCCCCATAGGCCGGACATCGGTTTCTTTGAAACGAATTGTCATTCCGTTAGCAGTAGCCAGCAATACGTCCTGCTCGCCATCTGTAACCAATACCTGGAACAATTCGTCATCAGCGTTGACTTTGCACAAAACAAAATCGCTGACTGAAACACCGGGCAGTTCTTTGATCGCTGACCGTTTGATCATCCCTTGCCGGCTGATAGTGATCACATAACGTTCCGGAAGTTCCTCTGAATCGATCGGCACCGTGAATATCGTCTGGAGGATATCGTTCGGGTGTAAGGGAGCTATCTTATGTGCCGGAACCGCGCTGTCATCTCCGCGTTGAACCGGAATGGAAAGCGAAGCGATCGCCGCGCAGCGACCTTCTGTTGTCACCAGGAATATTGTCTGGTGAGAATTGGTACGAACCAGGCTCCAGGGCGCGTTTTCTCCCCCCAGGCGGTTGCTCTTGTCGTTCTCAGTGCGAGAAAGCAGCCCGTCCTGGCTGATTTCAACCCAATAGTGCTCCAGAGGCATGACGTCGGTAGCCGTGAGAAAATCGGAGGCTTTTTCTCCTTCACCCAGGGTGATTATCTGAGTCCTGCGGCTGTCATTATATTTTTCTCTGACCTCCCGCAATTCATCAATCACAGTCTTTCTCATCTGCGCGGGTGATTTCAACAGGCCTTTTAGCTCATTGATTAATTTGGATACTTCCTTGTATTCGTCTTCAATTTTCATTCTCTCCAACGAAGCCAACCGGCGAAGTGGCATTTCAAGGATAGCGTTCGCCTGAATTTCATCGAGAGTGTACTTGCTCATCAAAGTCTGGCGCGCGTCGTCCACGGACTTCGATCTTTTAATAACGCGAATAATCTCATCGATATTCTGGATGGCGATACGCAGTGCCTTCAGAATGTGCAGACGTTCTTCATTCTTACGCAACAGGTATTCACTCCTGCGCCGGACCACTTCGATCCTGTGCTCGACAAAAACACGCAAAGCCTGTTTTAGTGACAATCTGTGAGGCGATGCATCGACCAGGGCAAGGATGTTGATGCCAAAGGTACTTTGCATCTGGGTGCGTTTGTAGAGAGTGGTTAAAATTTCCTCAATGTCGGCATTCTTGGTCAGGTCAAAAACGATGCGCATGCCCTGTCGGTCGGATTCATCGCGCAAGTCGGTGATCCCTTCCATCTTGCCGTCCCGAATAATGCTGGCTATCTTTTCGATCAGCGAAGATTTGTTAACCATGTAGGGCAGTTCGGTCACGATTATACGCATTCTTCCTCGTGACATTTCCTCGAGTCTGCAGCGTGCCCTCATTTTCACTATGCCATGCCCAGACCCATAAATCTGAGATAGAGGCTCCGACTTGTCATCCTGCAAAATCATGCCGCCGGTTGGGAAATCGGGACCTTTGATATACATCATGAGGTCATCGACGGTGATGTCCTCGATGCGATCCCAGTTTTCCAGCATCATCACCAAAGCGTCAACCACCTCACCAAGGTTGTGAGGAGGAATGTTGGTTGCCATGCCCACAGCAATACCCGAAGCACCATTTACCAGTAAATTCGGGATGGCTGAAGGTAAGACTGTCGGTTCCTGCAGAGTGCCATCAAAATTGTCTGTGAAATCAACGGTTTCCATATCGAGTTGGCGAAGCAACTCGATGGATATTGGAGAAAGCCTTGCTTCTGTATAACGCATGGCAGCTGGGGGGTCTCCGTCAATGCTGCCGAAATTGCCTTGTCCGTCAACCAGGATATATCTCACTGAAAAATCCTGTGCCATGCGCGCCATGGCATCATAGACTGCTGAATCACCGTGGGGGTGATATTTCCCAAGCACCTCACCGACAATACGGGCAGATTTTTTATGCGAAGTATTGTCGCGAATACCCATATCGTACATGGCGTACAAAATTCTGCGCTGAACAGGTTTCAAGCCATCACGAGCATCAGGCAAAGCGCGGGAAACAATGACGCTCATGGCATAATCCAGGTAGGATTGTTGCATTTCAGCGTTGATGTTGACTTTAGCGATGTTGTTAGAGGCCATAGGCTAATACTCTCTTACAATAAATTCATCCATGGTACCGACGACCCTTAAATATAGCACAAACACCCGGAGAATTGGGGCCCTCCGGGTGTTTTGATAACCGTGCAGTTTATTTGCAGGGTATTGTGCGTTCTTCTAATGTCAGGCTAATCTTCGTCCTCGTCTTCATCTGAATCGAGGTCCAGATCTTCATCGTCGTCAAGATCAAGATCGATTTCAAAGTCATCGTCGTCCTCGAGAGCTTTTTCCTCATCTTCCTCTTCGTCCGGATCTTCATCGTCCACATCGCTCTCAAGCGAAGCTTCCAATTTGTCGAGGTCTTCAAGATCTTCCTCATCAAAAAGATGTTCATCTGATGATTCATCAAACAAATCTATTTCATCATCAGGGAAGATGTCTAATTGTTGAACCTCTATGTCCGGGGCTCCTGGAGTAACGTCGTCAGAGGCCTGGTCAAAGCGGCCGGGCTCAAAGCCTGTGCCGGCAGGAATCAACTTGCCTATGATGACGTTTTCCTTCAAACCATAGAGCGGATCGACCTTCGACTCAATCGCCGCCCCAGCCAACACTTTGATCGTGTGCTGGAAGGATGATGCAGAAAGGAACGAGTCGGTACTTAACGATGCTTTCGAAATGCCTAACAAAATCTCAGCGTAACGTGCAGGTCGCAGACCTTTGGCCAGCAGCTCTTCGTTTTCTTTGCGAATCTCGAGCCTATCGACCAGGTCCTGCGGCAGATACTTGGTGTCGCCGGGTCTGACGATTTGAACCTTGTTGAGCATCTTGCGAATAATCACTTCAAAGTGCTTGTCGTTAATGTTTTGACCCTGGGTACGGTATACCTGTTGGATTTCCTTGAGGAGATAAATTTCAGTTTCTTCACGGCCTTTGATTTTTAGGATCGTGTGAGGATTCATCGAACCCTCAGTCAGGGGCTGACCTGCTTCGACACTCTGACCATCCTTGGTGATCAGGCGGGAGGTGGAAGGAATCTCGTAATCTTCAACCTGTTTATCTTCGTACGAGACGATCACGCGACGATCTTCAAAACGAACCCGTCCGGCATTGCTGGCCGTGATGGTTGTCTCCTCGTGCGTTGCAATAACTTCGTTCTTGCTGATCTGGTCTTCTTCTTTGACTTTGATTTCCCAGTCAACCGGGATTTCGTAATCGTCAGAGACCATGACTGTGTTTTCAACGCGGACCGTTCGCTGATCAGGGTTTCGGGTTGACTGCAAAATGGAGGTAATGCCCGAAATCTCAGTGACAACTGCTTCGTCTTTTGGCATCCGGCGAGCTTCAAACAATTCCTCAACCCTGGGAAGGCCCGTGGTGATGTCTCCACCGGCAGCAACACCGCCGGTGTGGAAAGTTCTAAGGGTCAACTGTGTACCCGGCTCACCAATCGATTGGGCAGCAACGATACCTACAGCCGAACCCAGCATGACCATATCACCTCGGCCAAGATCGACACCATAACAACGCGCGCAAATGCCATGAACAAGCTCACAGGTCAAAGGCGAACGCACAAAAACTTTCGGGATTTTGGCACCCAAAATCGAAACGACCATTTCTTTATCAATCAATTCATTGCGTTCGGCGATAATTTCACCAGTCTCAGGGTGAATCAAGCGCTCGGCCAACAATCGACCTTGCAAGCG
>JBBAES010000021.1:0-19347 GCA_041655815.1 Anaerolineaceae bacterium | reverse complement strand
GCCTTTGCGTTTGTTCGATTGTTCACCGGTCTCTGATGGGGCTGCAGCCGTTTTGCTGGTCAGTGAAGAGCTGGCTGCAAAGTATACTGACACACCGATTTTTGTGATCGGTTCCGGACAGGCCAGCGATGGCGCCCTGGCAGAGCGTGAATCTCTCAGTAATATTCCAGCTGCTGTGGAAGCAGCCAGGCAAGCATACGAAATGGCAGGAATCGGACCCGACGACATCGATTTTGCGGAAGTGCACGACTGCTTTACCATCGCTGAAATCATGGCAAGCGAAGACCTGGGTTTCTTTCCTCATGGAGAAGGCTGGAAAGCAGCCATGGAAGGGCGAACGGCGCGCGACGGCAGCCATCCAATCAACCCCAGTGGCGGTTTGAAGGCCAAAGGTCACCCGGTTGGCGCTTCTGGTGTGGGCCAGGTTGTGGAAGTTTGGAAGCAATTGAACGGCATTGCCGGTGAAAGGCAGCTGAGGGGAAACCTGAAGTACGGGTTAGCTCACAACGTCGGCGGCACCGGTCAGACCTGCAGCGTGCATATCTTCGAGAAGAGGAACTGAAATGACAGAACACGGTCTGTATTCCAGAGAGTTTGACCAGGCTATCGCCCAGGATTTGTTGATCGGATCCCGCTGTCTCGATTGTGGTCACATATCGGTTCCCCAACGTCAAATCTGCCCCCGCTGTCATTCTGACGAAGCGGAACGCATTGAACTGTCAGGCAGAGGGACACTGGCGGCTTTTACCGTCATATACATTCCGCCAACCAGCATGGCTGAGGCAGGTTATAACGCCAAAAATCCTTATTGTGTCGGTATTGTCAGCCTGGAGGAAGGCCCTAGAATTAGCGCTCAAATTGTTGGTTTGGACTTGAGCGATCCTTCCGCGATAAAAATCAATTTACCCCTCAAGCAAGCTTCTATTGTCAGAGGTGAGGGAGATGCTGCCAGGAAGTTCCTGGCATTTGAACCAGCACAGAGAGAAAATTGAGATGCCGCGAATAGCTGTAAACGATATCAACCTGTACTACGAACTTCACGGTCCTGAAGGGGGGGAAGTTATTGTGCTTTCCAATGGGATCATGATGAGCACTGCCAGCTGGATCTTCCAGACGCAGGCGCTTTCCAGGCATTTCAAGGTATTGCTTTACGATTGCCGGGGAATGTGGCAATCCGACAGTCCTGAGGGACCCTTCTCAATGGAATTGCACGCAGACGATCTGGCAGCCTTGTTGGACGCCCTGGGAATCGAAAAAGCCCATATCGCCGGAATATCGTATGGCTCAGAAGTCAGCATGATGTTTGCCCTGCGTTACCCTGAAAAAACGAAGAGTCTGATCGTTATTGACGGCGTTTCCGAAGTCTCGACCTTGCTGAGATTACAATCTTACCCGTGGAAATTGGCGGGAGAGCGCAATGATGCCGCTCTGTTATTCCACACTTCAGTATTCCTAAATTTCAGTGAGGAATACCTGATCCGGAATGAAAAGCTGTTGCCAGCTGCCCAAGCAAACTTTGAAAAACTGGATCTAACTTCTTTCGTGAAATTGATGGATGCCTTTACGTCGTATAATATTACAGAACAACTGGGGCAGATCAATTGCCCAACTTTGATTGTGGTGGGGCAGGAAGACCCGATCAAAGGACCCAAAATGGCTCAAATAATGGTGGACCGTATTCCTCAGGCGGAGTACGTTGTCGTCCCAGGCGCTGGACATGCATTGTGTCTGGATAAACCTGAACCACTGAACACGCTTCTGCTGGGCTTTGTGCTGAAGCACAGTGATCAGGTGTAACAATTGTGACCAACTGACAATTGTCAGAGGTAAATAGAAAGCAAAAAAAGACAGGAGAAAGAATGAAAAAGTCGATATTTTTTGTAGTCGCCATGCTGCTCATTGCGAGTATGGTATTGGGTGCTTGCGCCCAAGCCACTGAAGCTCCGGTAGTACCCGAAGTTCCCGTGGAAACTGAAGCCCCGGTGGAAACCGAAGAACCAGTAGAAGAACCTGTTGTCACCGAAGAACCGGTGGAAACTGAAGAACCTGCCGCTGGCTTAACCTGTGCCGAACCGATTAAAGTTGGTTTGATCACTGATATCACCGGCCCCTTGGCCATTTACGGTGTTATGATCCAACGCTCATTCATGCTCGGCATGGAATACGCTACCGGCTCAGAAGGTTCAGCTGGTCCCGTTTTTGACTTCACAAAAAACCAGGAAAGCACCTTCAAGATCGACGATTGTGAAATCCAGGTTTTTGTCCGGGACGATGCTGGTTTGCCTGAAAATACAACCACTGTCGCCAATGAATTGATCGACATCCAGGATGTTGACTTCCTCGTAGGTACTGCCTCTTCTGGTGCTACCGCCGTGCTGCAGGGCATCGCCCTCGCAAATGAAGTTCCACTGATTGTTGCACCGGCAGCCGCTAACGATATTACCGGCAAAGATTTCAACGAATTTACCTTCCGCACTGCTCGTAACAACTATCAGGACGCCATCAATGAATGCCAGGCACTGACAGCCAACTACTCCACCTTCATCCAGATCGCTGCTGACTATGCTTTTGGTCACGGTTCTGCTGAAGCTTTCCGCGATGCCTGTACTCTCGGCGGCGGAACATTTGTTGCTGACGACATTTTTGCACCAGCCACCACCACCGACTTCACTCCTTACATGGAGCAAATCGCTGATTCTGGCGCGGAAGCCTATATCGTCTCCTGGGCTGGCGCGGGCTTTATCTCCCTCGTGCAGGCTGCCAAAGACCAGGGTGTCACTGACACCATGGAATTGGGTACAACCTTCATCGATAACGCGCTGACCCCCGTGTTCTACAGCAATGCTGTTGGAACTACCGCTGGTATCCTTTACCATTGGTCTGCCCCCGACAACCCCGCTAACGATTTCCTGGTTGCCGAAGCAAGTGGTCGCTATGGCGTCTATCCTGACCTTTTCGATGCTGACGGCATGAACGCCGCCATCATGATCATTGAAACCCTCAAGAAGACCAACGGCGATGTCACCCCCGCTACTCTGGTAACCGCCATGGAAGGTCTTGAATTTGAAGGCCCCAAGGGCACCATCTATATCCGCCCAGAAGACCACGTTGCCATCCAGGATATGTACATCCTCAAACTCGAGAATGTGACCGATCCTACTGGTGACTACTATTCATTTGTTGATACCACCCGTCCTGAGCCTCCTTGCTTACTTCCGGAAGCTCTCCAGAACCGCTGTGGCGATCTGCCCATCGGAAATCTGACCGGCAAATAATCGCTTTGACTATGTGTCCCTGGATGTCTTGCGAGCTTCCAGGGACACCGCTTTACTCGCTATGATTCGCAAATCAAATAGAATTGAGAAGTCATGACGTCACGAGAAACAATAATTGAAACGCGAAACCTGAGCAAACACTTTGGCGGTTTGGCAGCGGTTGACGATGTCAGTATAAAGATCGAAGCCGGGACGTTGCATTCCATTATCGGCCCCAATGGTGCTGGGAAAACCACCTTCTTTAACCTTTTGAGTGGTAATTTGAAGCCCACCAGCGGCAAAGTCTTTTATAAGGGTGTGGATCTTGTTGGGAAACCCATTCATCAAATGATCCACATGGGAATAGGAAGATCCTTTCAGATCACCAATATATTCCCTAATCTAACCGTTTACGAAAACATCCGCCTGGCTTCCCAGGTCATAGAGAATAAGAATTTCCGATTCCTCATGGATACCACCAAAATGGAACGCGTCGAAGTGCGCACCGCTGAAGTTATCGCCAAGGTCGGCTTGAGCGGTCAGGCTTTGCTGCCTGCCAGGGTGCTCTCTCACGGGGACCAACGCAAATTGGAACTTGGAATGATCCTTGCTCCTGACCCTGAACTGCTCTTGCTGGATGAACCCACTGCTGGCATGGCTACCGACCAGGTGCCAGAACTGATCACATTAATTCAGGAAGTCCAGCAATCTGGCTCAAAAACTGTCATCCTGGTAGAACATAACATGAACGTGGTCATGCAAGTTTCGGACGAGATCACCGTCATGCACCAGGGCAAGGTCCTGGCACAGGGTACGCCCGGTGAAATCGCGGAAAACCACGAGGTGCAAACTGCTTACCTGGGAGGTCTCTATGACCTTCATTTATAGGTTTTCCTGGCAACTTAACTTGAAAATTAAATCGGAATGGGGTTTGGTATGAGCAATATCCTCGAAGTAAAGAACATCCATTCCTTTATCAATCAGTATCATATCCTTCAGGATGTTGATTTTGTAGTACCACAAGGATCGATCACGGTACTGCTAGGGCGCAATGGCGCCGGAAAAACGACCACCCTGAAATCTATTCTTGGACTGGCATCGGTAAGGGAAGGTAAAGTAATTTTTCAGGGCAGAGAAGTACAGGGATTGCAGCCTTTTGAGATCGCGGCGCTCGGCATTGGTTTTGTTCCTGAACACCGTGCCGTCTTCAGAGACTTGTCAGTTGAAGAAAACCTGAAAATCGCTGAACGCAATAAGGGCGACTTTGAAAAGAAACAGGAGTTCATTTTTGAACTTTTCCCCGATTTGGCTAAATTCCTCCATTTGAGAGGCACGGAACTTTCCGGTGGGCAGCAGCAAATGCTGGCAATCGCCCGCGCCCTGGTGGCAGATAACAGCTTGCTCCTGATTGATGAGCCCAGTGAAGGTTTGGCTCCGGTCATCATCGAACGCATGATTGAAGTCATCAACCAGTTATCTCAACAAAGCACGGTTGTGTTGGTGGAGCAAAACTTTCTGGTAGCCAGCAAACTGGCGGAATACTTTGTCATCATTGAAGAAGGAAAATCTGTCCTTACTGGACTGATGAAAGACCTGGAGGCAGACAAAGCCATGATCCAACGTTATCTTGGGGCTGCATAGGCGTTATTATGAAAACTACTATACAAAAAAACTCCAAATCAATTATCGTCCTGATTGTTATCGCCGCCTTCCTCTTCGTGGCGGCCCGCGGTATGTCTGGCAAGGATGTGGTCATCACTATCCTGCGCGGTTTTTCTGTTGGCTCAGTCACCTTTTTGGTGGCAGCTGGCTTTTCACTGATATTTGGTCTGCTGGATGTGCTCAACCTTGCGCAAGGCACTTCGTACATGATAGGAGCTTATGTCGGCTGGACGGTATACGTGCGCCCTGACACCTTTGTAGATGTGCTTACACCGCTCCTGCTGATCCTTGCTGGTTTTTCGTTATCAGCTTTGTGGAAACGGCTGGCCAGTTTTGTTCACCTGGAAACCAAACCCAAGAAGATTGTTGCATGGCTGTTGATCGTTGTTGGTTTGGTGCTGCTTGGATTGCTATTGGCACGCTATCCGATTTCGAGCTGGGACCTGAACAATTATGCTGAGAGTCCGATTTCCTACTCCTATATGGCAGATCAAGGCTTGCGGATTATCCCGCCTGAAGCCACTTTTACTGAAATTTCACCGGAGCTGGCAATCCTGGGAATTTTTGCCACCAGTTCACTGGCGGCATTTGGAATTGCCCTGCTTAATCGCGAAGACAATCAGCAAAATAATGCTGATTGGCGTAAATATGTTGCACCTGCGATTCTCTTCATCTTTGGCATCCTGGTTGCGCTATTTAACACCCAAATCACCAACTGGATGTTTACTTTGAGCACAAACTGGCTCTTCCTGATCGCTGTGGCAGCGTCCATCTTGAGTGGAATTGGGTTGGGCGCCTTGATGGAAACCACCTTGATTCGCCCGCTCTATAGCCGCCCGATCTACCAGCTCATGCTCACGCTTGGTTTGGGCACCATTGGTGTGCAAATCGTGCAGGCTGTCTGGGGTCGACCGGAATTTGTCTGGCCAAAGCCAGAGCTGTTTACCGGAACAGGCGGAGCCTGCCCAGCAACAAACCTAACTGACCTGATCGAGAATCAATGCTCGACCATAATGCTTCTGGGTGGTCGGGTAAGGGTCTATGATGAAATCTTTATCCCGATTGTAGGGATTATTGTGCTCATTTTGGTATGGACTCTGCTGAAGCGTTCACGCATTGGGATGATCATTCGCGCTGGTGTGCAGGATCGCCAAATGGTCGAAGCCCTTGGCATTAACGTCAGACGGGTATTCACCCTGGTGTTCGCATTAGGTGTCGGTCTGGCGGCTTTTGGTGGTGCCCTGGCGGCACCTTCAGCTGGCTTGACTTCCACCATGGGAGAAAAGCTATTGTTGAGTGCCTTGATCGCCCTGGCCATTGGCGGTTTGACCAGCTTCCCAGGCGCGGCGTTAGGCTCGCTCCTGGTCGGATTGATTCAACAGTTCATGATCAAATATGGTCAGATTGGGATTCCGCTCCCATTTACTGACACTGTGTTTAAGCCTTCACCAGCTCTGGTGCCGGCTTCGACCGTGTTGCTGATGGTGATTATTTTGCTGATTTTGCCAAACGGCTTGCTGGGAAAGAAGGAGTAGCCATGACAACCAACTCAAACTTTTTAACCAGAAACCGCGGTATCCTTATTTTTCTGGCAGTCATGCTGATCGCGCCCTTCCTGGTTGGGCTGATGGAAGGTTCCTCACCCGCAACAATATTAAACAACGCAGGCAGTTTCTCCCGCTTTCTGGAAGGATTGGCAATCGAGATTTTCATCTGGGCGATTTTCGCGCTCAGTTTCGATCTGCTGTTTGGCATCACTGGACTGTTATCGTTTGGTCACGCTATGTTCTTTGCTGTGGCCGCCTATCTGACGGGCATTGCCCTTAAGACTCTGCAGCTTCCCTTTTGGCAGGTGGTCTTACTGGTTTTGCTGGCGGCAGTCCTTCAGGCACTGCTCTTCAGCCTGGTGTTACCTCGCGTGAAAGGGATAACCTTCACTTTGGTCAGCCTGGGCTTCGCCTCGGTATTCCATATTATTGTCATGTCCAGCGATATGATCAATCTCACTGGTGCTGATGTTGGTTTGCAGGGAGTGCCAGTCCCGGCCTTCCTCAATCCCACTAATGAGCGGTTTCGCTTCTATGTTATTGCACTGGTATTGCTTGTGGCAACTTACATTTTTTACCGGCGTTTTGTTGCTTCGCCAACCGGGCGGGTTTGTGTCGCCATTCGGGAGAATGAGGGCCGGGCAAAGATGTTGGGCTATAACACTACCACCTTCAAGATCATCGCCATGATCATTTCGTCGATCACGGCCTCGATAGCTGGCATGCTGCACGCTCTTTACCAGCCAATCATCAGCCCATCGGTAGCTGATTTGGGTTTTACTGTGACTGCCCTGCTGATTGTACTTATCGGTGGCGTCGGTTCTCTGAACGGGGCGATCGTCGGGGCGTTTGCGCTACGTCTGGTTGACTTCGTCTTGAGACGGTTTGTGGGGGGATCTGCCAGTATTATCACAGGCGCCATTTATGTTGTCTTTGTGCTGTTCGTTCCATATGGGATTATTGGCACGCTTCGCCTGCGCAAATTAAATACCAAGGCGGGCTGGAAAGAAGTTCTGGCCCGGATAACCGGGAAACCTTAACATGTAGAAACGGGCTTGCATGCAAGCCCGTTTTTTGTCTTCTATCGTGATGTTTATGCGCCAGGACGGAATTGCTGTCCAGCGGCAATAGGCCAGGTCTCACACAGTTCTTTGGTTATATGTGAAATTTGGTCTATCTAAAAATTGCAAAACTCTTTTACACCTTCCGCTCAATTTCGTCCAGGGCAAGCGCAAGGAAGTCGTCTACACTCATGGCGCCCGGGTTCTCGCCGCTGCGCCGACGCAAGGCAACCTGACTGTCTTCTAACTCACGATCGCCAATCACGAGCATATAAGGATATTTTTGCTTTTGGGCGTTGCGTATCTTGGCGTTCATGCGATCTGAACTGTCGTCCACAGTCACACGCAGCCCCGCCTTCTTCAACTTTGCAGCAACCTCGTGCGCATAGTCGTTATGACGGTCGGCAATCGGGATCATCATGACTTGTTTAGGCGACAACCAGACAGGGAAAGCCCCGCCGTAATGCTCGATCAGCACGCCAAAGAAACGCTCCATTGAGCCCAGCAGCGCGCGATGGACCATGTAGGGGCGGTGTTCTTTGCCGTCCTCACCAATATAAGTCAGGTCAAAGCGTTCTGGCTCGTTAAAATCGAATTGAATGGTTGAAAGCTGCCACTCTCTACTCAGCGCGTCGCGAACTTTGAGATCGATCTTGGGTCCGTAGAATGCACCTCCGCCTTCATCTATCTCGTAAGGCACATCCATGCGTTTGAGTGTATCTTCGAGGGCGACTTCGGCGTCGCGCCACATTTTCTCATCGCCAACTCTCTTTTCTGGCATGGTGCTCAGATAAGCCTGAAAATCACTGAAACCAAAAGCACGCAGCATATTGATGCTGAAATTTAACGTGAAGTCAATTTCATCCGGCATTTGGTCTGGGCGGCAGAAATGATGCGCGTCGTCCTGGGTGAATCCACGCACGCGCAAAAGCCCATGCAGCACACCAGAACGTTCGTATCGGTAAACCGTGCCCTTTTCGGCAAATCGCAGCGGCAGATCGCGGTATGATCGCAACTGACTCTTGTAGATGTGCAAATGGAAGGGGCAGTTCATCGGTTTGATGTAATACTCCTGGTCTTCGATTTGGATTGGTGAGTACATATTTTCTTTGTAAAAACCTAAATGCCCGCTGGTCTCCCAGAGACTTGCCTTGCCGATATGAGGCGTATAGACCAGGTCGTAATCATTGGCAATGTGCTGGTCATCCCAATAGCGCTCGATTTGATGCCGAATCATGCCTCCGTTTGGGTGCCATAAAATCAGCCCTTGTCCGACCTCGTCATTTGAGCTGTACAGGTCAAGGTCCCTGCCAAGTTTGCGATGATCACGCTTTTTGGCTTCTTCCAGCTTCCACAAATAATCTTTTAACTCGTCCTTACTTTCCCAGGCGGTGCCATAAATGCGCTGCAGCATAGGGCGGTGTTCGTCACCGCGCCAGTAAGCTCCGGCGACGTTGAGCAGTTTGACGGCGTGTGGGTTGATCTGCGCGGTGTTTTCCACGTGGGGACCGCGGCAAAGGTCGACAAAATTGCCAGATTTGTAGATGGTGATGGGCACTTTTTCGTCGGTTGGGTTGCCGTCGTCGTCCAGCTTACCGCTCTCGAGCCCTTCGATCAACTCCAGCTTATAGGTCTGGTCTTTAAACAGATCCTTAGCCTCGCTGGCTGAAACCTCTTCGCAGACGAAGTCTTCTTTTACTTTGATCAGTTCCTTCATGCGCTTCTCGATGGTTTCGAGGTCATCCGGGGTGAGCGTGCGGGGCAGGTCGAAGTCGTAATAAAAGCCGTCTTCGATCGCCGGGCCTATGGCGACTTGCCCATCAGGGAACATCTCCAGAACTGCTTCAGCCATTACATGCGCGGCTGAGTGGCGGATACGGTAAAGTTGTGACTTTTCGTATTGCTCTTGTTTGTTTGACATAACTCCTCCATTGCCGGTTGTTTGCTGAGATTTTGTATGGGGTCACTTTGTACAACCGATTCTTAAAACAAAAAGACCCTCGCCCTGGGGCGAGAGATCTCTCACGCGGTTCCACCCAGATTGCTCCTTACGAAGCATCTCATTATGCCGATAACGGGGCGACCGTTCACCTTAATCGGACAACCTTTCAGGCTCATGCTGGCAGGTGGTTTTGGGAAGTCTCTTTTGAACCGGTTTACACTCTCCCGGTCTCACTGGCAAAATCCGACTTCTTACTCTTCCTGCGTTAGCGCATTACAATAAATATAACGCACTTTCGAGGAAAATCAAGTAAATTGTCTATAAAAACCACCAATCACTCAGGCGCATTCCCGGTCAGCCCCTTTTCGCTGGTCTTGAAAGATACTATGATAAAATTATTATCGTGTTTCTTCGGCTGGATATCAGTTGAAATGAACGCTATATTACTGGGATAACACTCCTTGTGGAGAAGGAATCCTCGATCTTTTTTTATCTAAAAGCTGCTTTGGATGGCTTTTTAGCTCCCTTTGTAGCTGAATTTTGAAAGTATCGGATCGCAGTAGCAAGGGCAAAACTGGAATCCAGGCCAAGATTGCCGGTTTTACTGCGCCTGGATGATTAACGCGCTATGCTAAAGAAATGTTAACTCCATCATACCGCCTTGCTTGCATTTTGATTCTTGGTCATATGTTTTTCTTCATGTGCGGTAACTGCAATTTCAAATTTAAGGTTGTGTTCGGCCTGGCAGACTAATTACCAGCCTGGATTTTTGTCAGGAAGTGATCAGATAGATTCGTTAATGGAAGGGTGGCATTGCGAGGAATAATGGCAGAAATAAATAAAAACTTGTCAGTGGTAATACCGGTCTTTAACAGCCAGGATACTCTGCCATTTTTGATTGAAGAGATTTGTGATCTTATGGCTCAGGAGGGATGGGAGTATGAAATCATCCTGGTGAATGACGGAAGCCAGGATAATAGTTGGCAGGTTATCCAAAACCTGATTGCAGATTACCCTCGCATTCGAGCCATCAATTTAATGCGCAATTATGGGCAACACAATGCATTACTATGTGGGATCCGTGATGCAAAAAACGATATAATCATAACGCTCGACGATGACAGGCAACATCCACCCTCCGAGATCCCCATACTGCTGAAAAAATTGGATGAAGGGTATGACGTCGTTTACGGGGTTCCCGAGTCTGAAAAACACAGTTTCTGGAGGAACATTACTTCCAAGGTGATCAAATTCTTCTTGAAGAAGGCCATGAGAGTCTCATCTGCTCAAAACATCTCTGCCTTCCGTGCTTTTCACACCAAGTTACGAAATGCGTTTGCAGATTACAAGGGCACCTATGTTTCCATTGATGTCTTGCTTTCCTGGGGCACAGATAAATTCACCTCGGTAAGGGTCAACCATAACAAGCGTTTGGTGGGGAGCTCGCGCTATACCCTCAAAAAATTGATGAACCACGCTTTTACGCTGATTACAGGCTTCAGCATCCTTCCACTGCAGGTCTCGAGCGTGTTAGGCTTCCTGTCAATTATTTTTGGCTTCATTGTATTGGTGTACGTCATGGTCAAGTACTTCATCAGTGGCGGCGCTGTTCCCGGTTTCACTTTTCTTGCTTCAACCCTGGCTATTTTCTCTGGAACCCAATTGTTTGCCATCGGTATGATCGGTGAATATCTGGGTAGATTGTTCAGCCGGTCGCTGGATTTTCCTCAATATACCATTCGCTCGGTAGCTTCAGGGCAAACAGCTGAAGCACAAGGCAACGAAACTGACCTTCAAGAGATAGTCTTATGAAAGCTGAAATAGTGACGCTTTCAGATCTTGATACTGACCGTTTTGGGATCATTGTCGCCCGTACGGGACAGGCATCACAAGAGAGTCTACCCGAGGTTATGGACTTTTGCGAAAAAAATCAGGTTAACCTCCTGATTGCCAGGTGTTCAACCAGCCATGTTAAAAGCGTCCATGCTTTGGAAAGAAACGGATTTCTTCTAATGGACACCCTGGTTTACCTGCGGAAAGACATTCGAGACTATTCTCCTCAGGAATATCGATCTGAATTGACAATCCGAACATTCAGACCTGATGACCTTCACCAGGTCGTTGAGGTCGCAAGGAGCTCTTTTTCAGATTACAAGGGGCACTACCACGTTGACGACCGGCTGAACTCACAGGCGGCAACAGAGGTCTACGCTTCCTGGGCAGAACGGTGCTGTCTTGACCCATCTGTGGCAGCACGCGTTTTGGTGGCCGAAAGTGAGAACAGAATTGTAGGTTTCCGGGCTATAAGAATCAACACTGTTCAACAAGCGGAATTCATTCTTGCCGCAGTTGCGCCAGAAGCGAGAAACAAAGGAATTTACCGCAATTTTGTGGTTGAAGGTTTACGCTGGTGTAAGGAAATGGACACCCAGGAGGTCTTGATTTCAACGCTTTTAGTGAACACGGCTGTTCAAAAAACCTGCGAACGTCTGGGCTTCACCGCACACAGCTCCTTTTATACATTTCATAAGTGGTTTGATTGATTCTCAGACTGAACGGTCTTTTTTTGAAAGATTGCGGAATGGAAATAACAAAAAAAACGGAAAAACCAAAAATGACAGTTTATTTATTTATCGGCTTAACTATTCTTTTCACCGTCTTTGGACAGCTGCTTGTCAAGAGCGCTTCTGCTGATTTTGGGCAGTTGCCTGGAAGGCTTTCAGAAGTCCTGCCTTTTTTAATCAGCGCTTTTTCAAATATCAAGTTATTGGCAGGTTTGGGAAGCGCTGTTATCGCATCAATCATGTGGATGATTGCGCTTTCCATGAGCGATATCAGTTTCGCATATCCTTTCATGGGGCTGGCAATTGTGCTTGTGTTGGCCTTATCACCCTTGATATTTAAGGAAGTTGTTCCCTGGACCAGATGGCTGGGTGTCTTAATAGTTTGTCTGGGATTATGGATTACCTCGAGATAAGGTGACACATCAGCTTATTCCAATTGAGCCTGTTTAAGAATTGCTAACCTCTGATAGACTGGAAGAACGGATCGAATTTTCATGAGTAAAATACCATTCAACAAACCCGCCTATATACCTGAATCAGAAATTTTAGTGAGTCAGGCGATTAAGTCTGGTCATCTCTCCGGAGATGGAGAATTCACCAGGCGCAGCAGCGCGTTGTTGGAAACAATAACGGGTGCGCGCAAAGTCCTGCTGACGACCAGCTGCACACATGCGCTGGAAATGACGGCGATTCTCTTGGATCTTGAGGAGGGAGACGAGGTGATTGTCCCTTCCTTTACCTTTGTTTCCACAGTCAACGCAATTGTACTGCGGGGCGCAAAACCGATATTCATTGACATCCGCCCTGACACCTTGAACCTTGATGAAACCCAGTTGGAGAGGCTGATTACTCCCAAGACCCAGGCAATATTTGTTGTTCATTATGCCGGAGTCTCCTGCGAAATGGATGTGATCAACCGGATTGCCTCAAGGCACCACATTCAGGTTGTGGAAGACAATGCCCACGGCCTTTTTGGACAGTATCGCGGAAAGAATCTGGGGACTCTGGGAGTAATGGCAACGCAAAGCTTCCACGAGACCAAAAACATCAGCACCGGTGAAGGCGGGGCATTATTGATTAACGATCCACAATATATCGAGAGAGCGGAAATTATTCGTGAAAAAGGCACTAACCGAAGCCGTTTCTTCCGAGGCGCGGTGGATAAATATACCTGGGTCGATATTGGCTCAAGCTATCTGCCGTCAGAAATGATAACAGCGATACTGCTTGCTCAGCTCGAGGCCCGGGATAGAATTCAAGCCAGGCGTATAAAAGTTTGGTCCACATACTTCCAGGAATTGTCAAGTTGGGCTGAGAATGCGGGGGTGCAACTGCCGCATGTTCCCGATTATTGTCAACATCCCGGTCATCTCTTTTATCTTTTAATGCCTACTCTGGATGCGCGCACACGCTTTCTGGACTGGATGAAATCACAGGAAATCCTTTGTGTGTTCCATTATTTACCTCTGCATTTATCTGAAATGGGACTTCAACTGGGAGGCAGACCTGGGGATTGTCCTGTTACCGAAGATATTTCCGATAGACTTGTGCGCTTGCCACTCTTTTATGATATTACAGACGACGAAGTCGCCCAGGTGCTTACCAGCGTGAAAAGATTTAAATTTTGAGCCACCCAACTTGCAAAACCGCTCCTGATTACCCCACAGGAACGGCTTTCACACTTGGGTAAATTAAACGATTATCCAAACAGAAGATCAGCTTCCCCCGTCCACAGCTTCCTGTAACGGTGCCCCCGGCAAGGCCATATCGCCTGGCGTACTTTGAGAAGTCTTCCGAAATTGTTTCCAGGCGTGCATGGCCAGAGAAAGGGCGATGACCCCGTAGGATACAAACACCCGGAAGTACTCGCCAATCTGAGCGTTATTAAATAACTCTTTGCCAGCTTGCGGTGCCACGATAAACAAGGTGTGGAACAGAATCACACCAATTATCGCCTGTTTATTGGTAGCTTTCTGTACTGAAGCACCGCCAACCAATAAGGCGGCGATGGCAAATTGCGCGATCTGCGTGTGAGCGCCATAAGTAGAGAATGTGCCGATGTTCTGCAGGAAGATGATCTGCCCCCAACTTGCCAAAACAGTTGAAATGACCATGGCAATGACCCTGGTCTGGTCGGCATTGATCCCCGAAGCCATGGCCACACTGAGGCTTTGGCCCACCGTGCGCATGTTTTGCCCTAATCGCACGGATAAAATCTTTTGGTTAAACCAACACAACGCGGCGATCAGCAAAAACGGCAAGACAGGAAGTTTTACATAAAGCATTACTTCTTCGACTGCTGGTATGTAGGTCAATCCATATAGGGCGCCATAAACCAGCAGCAGCAAGACAGGCTTAACCAGTGCAGAAGCCGGTTCTTTTTCTACCCAGATCGATTTGATTAATTTGATAATCTGCAAGATTGCCAAAATAACCAGCGCCGAGGTAAAGGCGTCTAACAAGGCCAATCGGTCAGTGGAAAGAAAGCGTTCAATTTCAGGAATGTAGGACACGCCAAAGATCAGTGCACTGACCCCAAAGAGAATGAAATCACTGCGGCTGAGCTTGAGCTTCTTCACCAGATGCAGGATTATCTTGATGACCGTAATAGCCAGAACGGCATAGAAAAACACTGTAATAATGTCGACCATACGAACCGAGTCAATGGCGTACTTCAGGTTGCCTGTCAGGTCGATGGTGTTCTTTACGCCGACACCCTGAGAAATTATCAATTTTGGGTTGTTGACCGGGATGACACCGCCGATGATCACCAGGAATAAAAGCTGGTAAAGACCATCAGCAAAGTATCCCAGGATCAACCCCGCAATCATCTCCGCGCCTTTCATCTGGTTGAAAAGCTTACCCACCAGGTAACCAAACAGTATTGCCAGAGGTGTGGCAATCAGAACCGTCAGGAGGATTCCGCTAAAACCGCCAAACCCCCAATATACTACCCAGAAAACAGCAATTTGGGCTGCTACAGCGCCGATGACGATGCCAAAGTTCAAGCCTAAGCCTGCCAAAACTGGAATGATCAACGCCAGCACGGTGAAGGTGTTACGCGTGATTCGAGTAAAAACACCGTCCACAATAAAGGTCATTGGACTGCCCGAAAGCACGATTGCGGCCAAACAAATCGCCGCAAAAGCGATCATGACTTTGTTGTCGAAGATGAATGAACCAACTTTCTTAAATAAATTATTTTTTTGGTTCATTGGTTTTCTCCTTTAGTCTTGGATAAAGCGTAAAGAATGATGCCGTTGGAAATGATAATTCTCAAGACCTCTGGCAGGGTCCCAATTTCGACCACTTCATTGACAACAGGCAAAGCAGTCACGAGAATTCCCTGGAAAAGCAAAGTCCCGATCAGCACATTCGATATTCGCGCTCTTCTGACGGTTGCGCCGCCAATCAAGATTGAGGCGACACTGGCAAAGCCCATCATGAGTGGGGCATTATAGAGTTGCAAAAATCCATAAGTCTGGGCGTATAGAATAATCCCAACTGCACCGAGAACTGTCGATATCATTGTTCCCTGGATGCGCTTTTGATTAACATTGATTCCGCTGGAAGTCGTGAAAAGCTGATTTTCACCAGCACCGCTCATGGCGATTCCGCTTTTGCTCCTTAAAAAGAGCCAAACCAGCAGGCACAAAAATGCAAACACTAAAATCAGTCCAAGTGGGACAGTGAACTCACCAACTCTAAAAGCCAGCCAATGCAACCATTTTGGTTGGGTTGCCTGCACCACGTCTGGATTGCTTAACAAACCTCCAAAGCTGCCCGAAAGACTGGCAGTGTTACGCAAGCCTTGCCCTTGCAAGGGCCAGCTCAACTCTCCATTTTTGAAAGATAAGGAAAGCCAAACGATATTCATGAAGGCAATCACGGAGAAACCCACATAGGTGGAGACCGTCATCTCAGAACCCTTAACCCGGTTGAGCAACATGCCATATAAAGTTCCGACAATAGCCGCCAGGATGACACCAAAAAAGAGCGCGAGCAGCAGAGTTAACCAGGGGGCGCCCATACCCAGAGTTGTATTCCAGTCTCTCAAGAAACTGATCTCCATGGCGAGGACTGCCCCTAATAACCCTGATGAGATGCCCAGAGAAATACCAAAATTGAGCCCGATGCCGCTCTGAATGCCCGGCACCATTGCCAGCACCAAAGTTCCATACATCAACCATCGTTTTACAACATCACTAAACAGAACAGCAGGGGAAAAGCCTAATATAATCGAGGCAACTACCAGCAAGATAAAAAACCCAGCAATGATTAATCTTGGCAAACCAAAGTTTTCGTAAAAAGTTTTTAAGGTTTTCATAAGGCAACCTCTTCTCTGACACCAGCCATTGCCAAACCATAAGCGGCGTCTGGATCATCAGGCTTCATGACAGAAAATACCTTACCCTCAGAAACGATTGCAATACGATCGCATAACGATCTAAGCTCTAATAATTCTGAACTGATCATGACGATGGTCGTGCCCAGTTCACGATTGATTTTTGTGAGGTATTCCAGGACCAGTTTTTTCGCGCCGATATCAATACCACGGGTTGGTTCTGAAACAATCAAAATTTCAGGGATCATGGTTATTGCTCTGGCAAGGCAAACTTTTTGTTGATTGCCGCCAGATAGACTGCCAACCGCTTGCGAAGGTCCGGTGCAGCGGATGTCGAGCAGTTTGATCATGTTTTTTGCGTGCTTATCTGCGGTCGCCTTGTCGAGAATTTTGATCGGACCTATGCCTTTGAGAAACTCATCATTAATCTGCATCGCCGAAAAGATGATGTTTCTTTCAATCGATTCGCCAAGCAGAAGCCCCACACCGCGACGATCTTCTGACACAAAAGCGATTTTGTTGCGGAGCGCTTCTCCTAATTTGCTTAGATCCAAAGTCTTGCCGCGGACCAGGACCTCACCCTCTGTATCATAAAGACCCATGATACCGTTGGCAATGCCGATTTTTCCCTGTCCGGCCAGACCGCCAAACCCAAAAATCTCCCCTTCCCGGATTTTGACATTCATCCCTTTGACCCGTTCACCAGGCATATCCACGTAATAATCTATAAATTCGAGTGCGATATTTTCATCCGACAGTTCTCGTTCACCAAGCAGGTCATCCTCTACCAGTTTTTCAACTTGTCGTCCGATCATGAGCTCTGCGATATTCGCCAGAGAAGTATCTTTCACATCCTTCCGGGCAACGAACTCACCATCACGCAAAATGGTCATGCTATCCGCGACCGCCATTACCTCAGTCAGACGATGGGTGATAAAAATTATCGCGATGCCTTTTTCAGCAATAAGGCGCATAATTTCAAGTAATCGGTCTGCTTCACTTTCCGTCAAAACTGCTGTCGGTTCATCGAATACAAGTAGCTTAATACCGGTCTTGTCAATTTCACGGGCGATTTCAACAAATTGCTTGTAACCAATCGGCATTCCCGCGACCTTGGTGTATTCTTCGATATTCATCATGCCGATGCTGTTCAAGGCTTTACGGGAATCCCTGGACATTTGGTCCCAGTTTAGTTTTTCAAGCAGATTCCCAAAAATTCTACTGAGCGCAGTTTTATGTCCGATTTCCCGACCTAATTTGATATTTTCAGTCACGGTAAACTCGGGTATCAGCATAAATTCCTGGTGGACCATCCCGATGCCATAATCCATGGCAGCATGTGGGTTGTCAACAGTGGCAACCTCTCCGTCCAGAGAGACTTGCCCCTCGAAACCACCAGTAGCATAAATCACGGGCATACCAAAAAGAATATTCATCAAGGTCGATTTGCCCGCGCCGTTCTCACCGACTAAGGCATGAATCTCCCCTGGTTTTACATTAAGAGTGACGTTTTTTAGAACCCGATTGCCGTAATATTCTTTTGAAATATTACTCATTGACAACAAATATTGCTCGTCCAATACAGAGCCTCCTCCTTCTAAATTCAAAAGAAGAGCCGGCCTGCGCTTGGCAAGCCGGCGCTTTGTGGAGTTTAGTCGTTAGTCAAAAACATCTTACTTTGAAAAGTCATAGAACGGAGCCAGTAACATCAGGAAGTTTGGCAAGTCATCGCCATCTTCGTTGTAGGATGTCACTGTCAAGTCACCCAATCCGCGTGCTGCAGATGCTTCGTTCAAGGTGTCGATAAAGGCTTGTATGTCGCGGGGATCGCTGATTTCACCTTCGGCGAATTTGATCGCGTAGCGGACACCGGCGTCGATCATCAGCATGTTAATCGGCACACCCCAGGTGGACATACGGCTTTCCTGTCCTTTTTCCTTCAGTTTGAGTGCAATTTGGTCGAGCATGTACTGTACATCACCCTCATGACCCTTGACATCGATGTTCAATCCAGCCGGATATCCATGATAGGGGCTTGGGCAGCACTGCTGCGGATAGATGGCACCATTCTCCCAAATGGATCGAATAAGCGGTTCCTGCATAGAACAGTTTGTGGAGAAGAAAGCTGTGTCTTTGCCGTAGGTCGCGATCTGTCGTGGAACATCTTCGGTGATGAACTGCTGCGCACCCGAGACACCGGCGTCGCCGGTGGGATCGGGAGCATTGACTTCCACCAGCTCGATACCGAGTTCCGCGCAGGTTTCTTTCATGATCTCAAGCCGTCGGGCAATAGTCGCGTAGGACAAGTGCCTGGGGAAAGAGTAGTGGATAAAGGTAGTTGCACCCATTTGGGCGGCCAGCTCAGGAATGGTCCGACCCATCGAGATCTCATCCACCTGCATGACAATGTCAGCTTTTTCTGCAATAATTGGCGGATCTTCAGCGGGCACACCAGCAACGAACAGCATGTCGGGTCGGGTCTCGCGAACCTTTTCGATTGCTGCTGCAGCGCCGGGAATGGCCTGCACAAATACGATCGCCTTTACTTCGGGATCAGACGCCATTTGTACTACTTGTGAAATGGTCGTTTCTGTCTCGGATGAGAAGTTGTCAGGATAGGTCGCATGAACAATCAAGTCGCCATATTTTGCGATTTGATTCATCGCTTCCTGGTATTCTTCTTCACCTTGTGACACGGTTCCGGTCATGATCCCAATTTTGTAGGGTTCTACTTCCACTGCATCAGCGGTGGCCGTATTCTGCGAAAAATCATAGAACGGAGCCAGCAACATCAGGAAGTTTGGCAAGTCATCGCCATCTTCGTTGTAGGATGTCACTGTCAAGTCACCCAGTCCGCGTGCTGCAGATGCTTCGTTCAAGGTGTCGATAAAGGCTTGTATGTCGCGGGGATCGCTGATTTCACCTTCGGCGAATTTGATCGCGTAGCGGACACCGGCGTCGATCATCAGCAT
>JBBAES010000020.1:0-19764 GCA_041655815.1 Anaerolineaceae bacterium | reverse complement strand
ATATCGTAAGAACGACAACCGTTTCGTTGAAGAAAACAATAACAGCCTTATCCGTGCTTACATTGGACCGTCTCGCTTTGACAGTGCCCCCCAATTAGAAGCCTTGAGAGGACTGGAAGAACTTCTATGGCTCTACCACAACTGCTTCTTACCTTGTATGCGTCTGAGCGAAAAGTCCATCTCTCGCATTAGTTCAACTAAAATGTTACCGAAATGCTATCGTTAGGTCAAATGAAAATGTTACCGAGGTAACGATGGCAGAAAAGGATCCTATGACAGTTAGGCAACGACGCAAGTATATTTACAAAATCTGGGGGCGCAATAGAGACAGCTAAAGGGCTGGACCAAGGCCCAGCCGTACGGAGGTGGTCCCTGATGCTGGGAGCGAAGCAAGCAGTATGCATCTCCCTCCGCATAGGGGCTTGCTCTCTCTGCTAGCATCGGAGCGGTGCGCACGGTCAGCAGACCGGCGTGATCGATGGGCCCAGCCGTACGGAGAGGGTCATGATGCTGGGAGCGAAGCGAGCAGTACTTGCTCCCTCCGCCAATAACACAATGAATTAGCATAGCAGCTGGACTAAAGCCCAACCGTATGGAGGGGACTTGCTCCCTCCGACATCTCCTATCAGCCAACATAGCGGCTGGACTAAAGCCCAGCCGTACGGAGGGGGTCATGATGCTGGGAGCGAAGCGAGCAGTATGCATCTCCCTCCGCATAGGGGCTTGCTCTCTCTGCTAGCATCGGAGCGGTGCGCACGGTCAGCAGACTGGCGTGATCGATGGGCCCAGCCGTACGGAGGGGGCTTGCTCCCTCCGCCCAAAAAGCCATTTGCGGTCATAACGGCTGGACTAAAGGCCCAGCCGTACGGAGGGGGTCATGATGCTGGGAGCGAAGCGAGCAGTAGTTACTCCCTCCGACATGTCTTATCGACCGACATAGCGGCTGGACCAAGGCCCAGCCGTACGCAGGGGGTCATGATGCTGGGAGAGAAGCGAGCAGTAGTTACTCCCTCCGCATAGGGGCTTGCTCTCTCTGCTAGCATCGGAGCGGTGCGCACGGTCAGCAGACCGGCGTGATCGATCGGCCCAGCCGTACGGAGGGGGCTTGCTCCCTCCGCCAATAACACAATGAATTAGCATAGCAGCTGGACTAAAGCTCAACCGTATGGAGGGGACTTGCTTCCTCCGAAAAATCCAATCAGCCAACAAAGCGGCTGGACCAAGGCCCAGCCGTACGGAGGGGGTCGTGATGCTGGGAGCGAAGCGAGCAGTAGTTACTCCCTCCGCATAGTGGCTTGTCTCCCTACTGCCAACAGCGGGGTTGATGATCAAAGCGGCTGGACCAAGGCCCAGCCGTACGGAGGGGGTCACGATGCTGGGAGCGAAGCGAGCAGTAGTTACTCCCTCCGACATCCCCTATCAGCCAACATTGCGGCTGGACCAAGGCCCAGCCGTACGCAGGGGGTCATGATGCTGGGAGCGAAGCGAGCAGTACTTGCTCCCCTTGACTGAAAAAAGCTCTCAGATGAAGCGCATATAACGCCATTTTATGAGAATTAGTGATAATGAAGTAAAATTAAGCTAACAAACTTAGTAACAATATTCACAATTAAAGACTTGAAAGGAATTTCTATGTATCAGAAAATTATTATCATTGGCAACCTCGGACGTGACCCTGAGATGCGTTACACACCTGACGGCAACCCTGTTACCAGTTTCAGTGTGGCTTCGAGCAACCGCTACGGAGACAAAGAGGAAACAACCTGGTTCCGGGTTTCTGTCTGGGGCAAACAAGCTGAAAGCAGCAATCAATACCTGCATAAAGGTTCAAAGGTCCTGGTCGAAGGTCGTCTGCGCCCGGACACCAACGGCAACCCTACCGTTTTCCAACGCAAAGATGGTACTTGGGGATCCAGCTACGAAGTCAACGCCCAGACAGTACGCTTCCTGACCCCCAAAGGTGAGGATACCAGCCAGAATATGGGCCCGATGGACGATGACGACGAGATCCCTTTTTAGGGCTGCAGCATGGCAGAAATCAAACGAATACAGGTCAAGATCCCCGAAGACCTTGAACCTCGCTATGTCAATGTAGCTTACATCACTCACACAGCTTCAGAGTTTCTGATGGATTTTGTGACCATGCTCCCCGGTGTTGCCAGTCCAAAGGTCAACACCCGCCTTATCCTTTCTCCATTGGCTATGAAACTGTTACAGCGGGCTTTAAATGAAAACGTCAAGCGCTATGAAGACAAATTTGGTGAAATAAAAGTCCCCCATGGCTCAACCCTGGCCGATGAACTTTTCCGTGCCGCAGGCAACACCGACTCACCGGAAGGCGAAGAGTAATGCGACCTCTGAATGATATCTGCGAAGATATCCGCACCGATTTTGAGAACAAAACCGCTGTGAGAGATGAGGCTTTGCGCGACGCCCGTCAGTGCATCAAGCACGCTTCCCTCGCGATCAGAGCTGTCCATCGAAACGAGGAAACTGAAGCCCGGCAAGAGCTCGCTCAGGGTCGCGAACTGGTTAATCGCTTACGCGAAAACCTCAAACACGCTCACCCTGAGCTATATTTTGCCGGCTATACCCAGGACGCGCTCAAAGAATATTGTGAGGCTGAGCTTACCGTGGCCGTAATTTTGGGAGAACCGCTGCCCACACCTCAGGCGTTGAATGCCGAAAACCCCGCTTACCTCAACGGTCTGGCCGAAACGCTCGGCGAACTCCGTCGGCGCTGCCTTGACCTTCTGCGCCCCGGTTACAACAACGAAGTTGAACGTCTGCTTGACGTTATGGATGAGGTTTACACCCAGCTGGTTACAATGGACTTCCCTGATGCCATCACTGAGGGCTTACGGCGCCGGACTGACCTGGCTCGCGGTATCACTGAGCGCACCCGAGCGGATATCACCGTCGCTTACCGTGAAGAGCAACTGGGTCAAAAGTTAGATCGTCTCTCCGCTCAACTCTCTAACCCTCAGGACTGATGCGCAAGATAAGCGCCTCAGAACTGGGCACGTTCTTATATTGTCAACGCTCCTGGTGGTATGCCCGCCATGGAGAAAAATCTGAAAATCAACCTGAAATGGACCTGGGCAACCAGGTCCACCATACTCACTCCCGCAATGTAAAGCAATCTCAGCTGATTCGCTGGCTGGCTTTCTTATTGTTTCTTGCCGGTCTCATCCTCTTGCTCTGGTACCTGTTATCGTGAAACCGCTTTTTTGGGCAATTCTATTTTTGGTCCTCAGTCTCTTGCTTTGGATCGTTTCACGAATCCGGCGCAAAAACACGGGGGTACCCGATGGTGCCCTGCTCTATGCCGACAGCTCATACATGCAGTCAATACCCAGACCTTTGTACGATCCTGCGCTCCAGCTGGTCGGAAAACCCGACTATGTTCTGCGGGATAAAAAGGGGCTGACAATACCAGTTGAGCTGAAAAGTGGAGCAGCACCCGCCTACCCCTGGGATTCACACGTCATGCAGTTGGCTGCTTATTGCCATCTTGTGCAACATCATTTTGGTCAGCGCCCACCATATGGCATCATCCGATACCAGAATAAATCGTTTAAGATTCAATACACGCCTGATCTCGAATCCAAATTGCAGGCCCTTATTGCAGAAATGCGTCAGGCAGAGCTAATTGAGTCAGTCTGTCGCTCTCATCAGTCGGTTGCTCGCTGCCGGGGATGCGGTTACTCCCAAATTTGTGACCAAAGCTTGTACTAAACCAGCCTATACCACCCCCTTTTCTACAGGAAATTAGTTGACATCCCACCCCCTATCCATTATGCTTAATTTCGCATTCGGGCGGGACCGGTGCGGCGAAGCCCCGCGAACTCCGTCAGGTCCGAGAGGAAGCAGCGGTAAGTAGGTTTCTTCGGGTGTTACCGGCAAACCTGCCCGAATGTTTTGATAAAACCATGACCAGCAAATCTGACACCACCCCACCAGTCTGCTCCTATGAAGGTTCAGATTATCAGGCCCGCTTTTGGGACGGCGCTAACCGTCGTTATGAAGACGCCGTCGAATCCATCGCGATTGACAAACTCTTCAACCAGGGCGGTCATCTTTTGCTCGAATTGGGCGCTGGCGCCGGCCGGCTGACACAACGCTACCCAAACTGGGATCGCATTGTACTGCTGGACTACTCTCGTTCGCAACTTCTGCAAGCCCGGGAACGTCTGGGTGACAGCGACGACTTTATCTACGTCGCCGCGGACATCTACAGACTTCCTTTTGTCGGCGGTCTTTTTGACGGCGCCACCATGATCCGCACTCTTCACCACATGGCCGACCCTCATCAGACCCTGCAGTCCGTTCGTCGCGTCATGGCAGAACATGGTCAGTTCCTGCTTGAGTTCGCTAATAAACGTAACGTCAAATCCGTTTTTCGCTGGCTCTTCCGACGGCAAAAATGGAATCCATTTTCGCCCGAACAAGTCGAATTTGTACAGTTAAATTACAATTTCCATCCCAAAACCATCCTGAAGACGCTTGATCAAACCGGTTTCCACAATGAGAAATACCTGGGTGTCTCGTTTTATCGTGCCGACTGGTTCAAAAAACATGTCGAGCATGATCGCCTGGTCAGATGGGATTCCCAAATGCAGGATTTCTGGCCTTTCAAAGGCTATACCCCCAGTATCTTCACCCTCAACCGGGCTGTTCGGCCCTCCCAGTTTCCCGCACCGGGCAGCTTTTTTTCATGCCCAATCTGCTCCACCGCTTTACCGGAAGTAAAAGCCACCCAAATCTGTCCGGGTTGTTCCCACCAATGGCAGTATGACCAGGGAATTTATGAGTTCCGTATCAACCCGGAAAAATAATCCGCCCCAAAGTCTTCGGATTCGCTTTTCCATCTTAATTTCGTTAATAAGCGCCGGTGTTCTGCTTTTGTCCGCTTGCAACTTCCCACAAGAGAACATTGCGGCAACCGCAGCCTATCTCTACTTTCAACAAACCCAGGTGGCCGAGTCGCTTGCAACCCCACCTTTAGACCTGGTTCAACCAATCCAGACTCTCTTACCCACCCAACCGTTTCAGGATGATCGACCTACCCCCCGGCCCTTTGAGACACCCCAACCCGCTGTTCCAACCCCCACGGTGCTCTGTCAGTTAGCGCTTGAGCCAGGAAAACTGCTTTATTGCAGCCAATCGGGCGACCGACTGATAACCATTGCCCGCCGGTTCAGGGTCAGCCTCTCCCAGATCCAGGCCGGCGATGGGGTCGACCCCGATGCGATTCTGCCAGTCAACACAGCGCTTGGCTTACCTGAGCCATCATTCCGTTCGCCTTACTCTCAACCAGCCCTGCCGGATAATGCCATTATTTACGGACCCGATGCCTCATCGTCAGACATTATCGCCTACGCGCAAAACGCCGGCGGATTCCTGAACCAATACAGAGAATACCTGTACGATGGCTGGTACAGCGGCCCTGAAATTGTCGATTTAGTCGCCCAGGAAACTTCTACCAATCCCCGCCTGCTGCTCTCGCTGGTTGAATATCAATCCAATTGGCTTTACGGGCATCCTGTCAATGCCTCCCAGGACCTTTCCCCTCTAAACTATGAAGCTGTCGGCGTGGAGGGGCTCTACCAGGAATTGCAGGTTGCTGCCAGGGAACTGAGCCGTGGGTATTACGGTTGGCGGGAAGGCACAACACAAAACCTGACTTTTCGGGATAAGAAAACCGCTGAGATCGCGCCGGAACTCAACGCGGGAACCGTCGCGGTGCAATATCTCTTTGCCGGTCTCTACGATTCGGGCAACTTCTACGACAGACTTTACGGACCGCAAGGCTATCTGGCCTTCCATACCAGTATGTTTGGTGATCCCTGGGCACGAGCGGCTTCGGTAGGGACGCTGATGCCCGCCAGTGTCAGCCAACCCCACCTGAGCCTGCCATTCCCCAGAGGCGAAACCTGGGCTCTAACTTCCGGGCCTCACATTTCCTGGCAATACGGAACCCCGCGCGGGGCTATCGACCTGGCGCCCCTGGATGACCTGCCTGGCTGCATTATTTCACCCAACTGGGCAATTGCCGCAGCACCTGGCATGGTCGTACGCAGTCAGCGTGGTGCCGTTGCGCTCGACCTGGATGGGGATGGTAACGAAGGGACGGGTTGGGTTTTGCTTTATATGCACATGACCCCTGAAGGACGAGCTGGCGTGGGCACCTGGTTAAATGCGGATGACCCGCTCGGTCACCCCTCCTGTGAAGGTGGGGTCTCTACTGGCACACATCTCCATTTTGCCCGCAAATATAATGGTGAGTGGATTCCAGCTGAAGGCCCTCTCCCGTTGATCGTCGACGGATGGCGGGCCATTGCCAGGCCCGGCAACTATGCCGGGCTGTTGGCGAAAGATGGTTACCAGGTGCTGGTCGGTCCCAGCTCCGAGGAATATACCTGGATCACTCGCTGACCTGGACGGCTTTGATTGTTTTCGGTCGCAAGAACCATACATAATACATACCAATTGCAATTGAATATAGCAAAATAGTCAGCGTGAAAGACGGCCCAAAACCGTGCCTTACCTGAAGATACCCGCTTATGGTCGGGCTCAAAGCCCAACCAAAGTTCCAGGCCATACTGGTGAGACTGGCGAGCATGCCTCGCGAGTCCGGATCCACCTGTTCCATCACAAAAGTTGAATAAATGGGCGTGCTCATGTTCATTAACATCGTGCGTGCATAATATGCCACCAGCACAATTCCAAACCAGGGCGAAAATCCCAGCATAATCAAGAAAGGCACAGAAAGTGCTTGGGTACCCACCACGACCTGGATCTTGCCAAATCTTTCTGCCAGCGCGGGTGCAACGACCAGCCCCAAACCCATTGCCAGGCTGCCCCACGCAAAGATTATTCCGATTGATGTGTCGCTTTGTTGATGGACATTCCGGAAAAAGACGTTCATGAACGGCATGATCAAGCCAGCCCCTACCGAGGTGATCAAAGTTGGCAGGATCAATCTCTCAAATTTGCCGGGGTGCTTGCGTATGAAGCTTACCGGTGCAAAGGCTGAGCGACCTGCCTCAGCGGAAACCTGATTAGGTATAAATAGCATTGGCAATACAGCCAGAAAGCCGCTCAACGCGACTGCCCACAACGACAGGGAATACGATTGCGCATCCATGGCGTTAATTGCCAGACGTAAGGCAAACCAGGTCGGAAGGTATCCACCGATCCATTGCCCTATCGAAACCGCGGTCATGCGCATGCCCGACGCGAGGCTGAATAGGTAGGTGCGCTCAGCTTCTTTACTGTTTTCCATCAGGAAGGGCCCCATTGCCACACCCGACAGCGCCTGAGCCAACCCCTGAACAACATTCATAGCGATAAACATCAAGGTAGATGGAAACAAAAGCATAAAGACCACAGAAGCCGAAAACCCGGCAATACTGATAACGATCGAATTTCGTCTGCCGATCCGATTGGTCAAAAAGCCACAAGGCAGCGCCACAATTAGGCTGGTCATGCTCCTGGCGGCAACCATATTTCCCAGAATAGCTGCGTTGTAACCCAGGCTGAGAACATAAAAATTGAACAATAATTGAAAAATACCTGTAGCGGTACCGTAGATGGCTTCACTGAGCAAATAGAGTCTGGCATTACGGCTAAAAGCGCGAACTCTATTTATATAGGTCCCAAAAACCGAGCTGCTTTCCCCTTCCGAGGTCGTTTTTTGTTTTTCCACGCTATTCGCCGCGGACAAAACGATTAAGCATTTCCTGGGTGTCTTCAAAGCCTTCATGCCGAGCGGCAAACTTGCGTTCTCCGTTTTGGCTTATATTGACCTGGACCATCCCGGCAAGGCGCAGCTGGGTCAGATGATGATTGACCGTTGGGGGGCGCAATCGTAAAACACGTGAAAGTTCCGCGGCAGTTTGGGGCTGCTGGGCAAGATAACGCAAAATGCGCAGACGGGTTGGGTCCGCCATTGCCTTCATGCCACGTAAAAGTCCATCCGGAACGATATCTCCGGGAATGATTGACATTGTCCCAGGTCGTACACCAAACAAAGCGATGAGCTTATGCTCTGTCAGGTGCTCAGAAAACATGAACGGTGAACCCCAAAAGGTTGGCGCCAGGACGATATCGGAAAGATCTTCGAAGTCGGTGTAACGAACACCGGAAGTGATTTCTTCCAACATCGCTGGAAGTGGGCGGCTGCCAGCCCGCATGCGTGCGTGCGAGAGCTCCTGTTCCAAAACAGGCAGGATGCGCAGTTCCTCTTCCGCAAAAAAATTGTCCACATAAGCCTGAAGCCCCAAGACCAGGCGCTCACCAAACCTCTCGCGATAAGCCCAGCTTTCATACAAGGTTTTGAATATCAGCTTTGTTTCTTTTTTATCGTCCATCCCCCATTGATAAATCAAAGGCGAAATTTCTTCTTGAGTCCATTTTTTGGCAGGGGTGGTGCTTAAAAGAAATTCTTTGATATCTGTTGAAGTCCATGGTGGCAGTGTCATTTTTTCGAGAATACTTCCACTTGGGATGCTTCTTAGTTTTGCCAATAACTGGCTCGCATCCTTTGGAGCCTCTAAGGAGTGAACAAATGACAGGGGTACCAGGCGAAGAGTCGAGGCTTGCTCAAGCACTTCACGATGTTCATTGGGGATACGAGAACGCACTCCCGCTGCCCAGGAGGCGCGAACACTGTACTTTTCAGGATTGTGCAGGATAATCAGGCTGATAAACAAGTCATAGGCTGTGCCCACGTCCCAATGAATTTTGGTTCCAACTCTGTCGCTCATGTTAACCTCCTGTAGGTGTTAATCTATTTTATTAGATAAACGTCTACTGTCAAGGCTGGACCTGTTTGATATCCCCAAAAAAAGGCCCGGCTGTCGAGGCATTTGCGGCAATAAACTTAGGCTGTCTGAGAGCCCATAGGATCAGGGCTTGTCAAATCTGGTTTTTGCTGTTGCCCTCTGAGTTGAACCAGAATCACTCCCGCCAGCATCAAGACACACCCAAACCACTCTCTGCCGCTTAGCCTCTCACCCAGCAAGAGCATACCCCCCAACAGAGCGAAAACTGCTTCAAGACTCATAATTAATGCTGCCAGCGCTGGGTCAACCTTGCTCTGTCCGAAAACTTGCAAGGTAAAGCCGATGCCGACGGCGATTACGCCTGAATAGAGAAGTGGTACCCATGCATCCATCTTCGGAATCATCGGTCCGCTCTCGCTTATCAGGCTCACAATCAGACCTAAAATCGCAGTTACCAAAAACTGACCAAAAGCCAACTCCAGGCTATCCATTTTTGACCCAAAATGGTCCAGTGCCAGGATTTGCATTGCCCAAAACAAGGCTCCGATGATCATTAAAATGTCACCGCTTTGAATACTAAACTGTTGGTCAACTGACAAAAAATAGACTCCCGTCAAAGCCAAAGCCATGCCCATCCACACCCAGCGGTTGCTCTTCTTGCCCATAAACAGTCCCATTATCGGCACCAATACCAGGTACAACGAAGTCAAAAAGCCGGCTTTGGCCGCGCTGGTGGTCATGATGCCAAGTTGTTGCATGCTCGTGCCAGCAAACATTAACATTCCCATGACAACACCTGGTAACACCTGTCTTTTTAAGAAAACCTTCAAATCCAGGCTATTAATAGACTCAAGTTTCCGGGATGTGACCTTCGCAATCAAAGCAGGCGACAACACCAGGCAACCCAAAAAAAAGCGCAGTGCGATGAAAGCAAACGGCTGCATGCCATCCATTGCCTTGCGTTGAGCGACAAAACCAGACCCCCAGATTATCGCGGCCGTCAACAGCAGGACTTCTCCGGGAATGCTACTCAAACGATCAACCGTGCGCTTCATCGCAGGCATTATATAACAGGAACAGGCGTTTGTCTTTAACTCAGGTAAAATTCTTCTAATCAGGAGGAGCAAAATGTCAACTGTCCGCAAAAAAGTGAAATATCCCGATACCCTCTTCGGATCTCTTAAACATAACTCTCACAGATTGAAATACCACAGTCTGCGCATTCTTGGCATCCACCACTGGGACCGTGTTCACACTGCCTATAATGACAAACTTGCCAACTTAACCTTCGAAGCCAGCAGCCATAGCCGGCAGACCGTTTGCTCCCTCCATATAGTTTATACACTTGACGATTGGGCCACCCGCCAGGAAGTAGCGTTTGAGAAAGCCGGTCTGCAATGGGATACCATCACCTGGGGCTGGGTCCAGACCTGGCAGGTTCTGGTTCAGTCAAAAAAAGGTGCTCTGATGCGTTACTACGTCCGCGCCACTTTGCCGGACGGCTCTAACGTTTATGCTGACAACCAAAAGAAATCCGAAGACACCGCAACTCAATTTGCGCGCTGGCTCAACCCGGGTAATATTGCCCCGGCTTGGTCAAAAACTGCCAGGGTCTACCAGGTCTTCGTCGACCGATTCAACCCTGGTCTGGAATACAACTGGCTTCAAACCGATGACCTGGTCAAGCCTTTCGGAGGCACACTGAGAGGTGTGATTGAGAAGCTCAATTATATCCATGGGCTCGGCTTCAATACTATCTGGCTAACTCCAATCTTTTCCAGCCCATCCCATCACGGCTATGACATTAAGGATTACACCAAAATTGAATCCCGTTTTGGCAGTGAAGCAGACCTGGTCGAGTTGATAGAACTGGCTCACCAAAAAGGAATCAGGGTCTTACTTGATTTCGTCGCCAATCACAGCTCAGACCAGCACGCTGCTTTCCAGGCTGGCTTGTCAGACCGGGCCCAGGGGCAGGCTGGTTGGTTCACCTGGACGAAATGGCCAAAGAACTATGCCAGCTTTTTCAACGTCAGGACCATGCCGGAGTTCAACCTGCGCTTCGGCTCACCTGCCCGCGCCCATTTAATCGAATCAGCCCAAAAATGGCTTCTTCTGGGTATAGATGGCTACCGGCTCGATTACGCCATCGGACCTGGCCGAGACTTTTGGGTCGACTTTCAGCGCGCCTGCCTTGAAATCAATCCTGATTGCTGGACCTTTGGCGAGGTGGTTACCCCCGCCAGCCAGCAAGCCCAATTTTCCGGCAGCATGCACGGCACGCTCGACTTCCTTACCTGTCAGGCAATCCGAGAGACTTTTGCTACACGCACCTGGGACGCTGCCCGTCTGGCTTCTTATCTGCAGACCTCCCAAAACGCCTTCCCGGTCAACTTCTGTCGCCCAGCCTTTATTGACAATCACGATATGAATCGCTTTATCTTCACCGCCGAAGAGAATCTGGAAGCCCTGCATGCAGCCCTGACCCTGCTCTACTTGCTCCCGCAACCGCTGATCGTCTATTATGGGACCGAAATCCCACTCAGCCAGCACCACTCCATCCACGATCCAGGTTCTGTTGGGTTCGACGAATCGCGCCTGGCCATGGACTGGGACAGTCCCAATCAATCAGAAACTGCCCGGCTCATCCAGCAACTCTCTGAATTCAGAGAGCAAAACCCCTGGATAACAACGGCAACCTGGCAGGTGATATCCACATCCACAGACGGGCAGCAAGCAGAGTTGAGCCTTTCCTCTCATTCAAAAAAACTGACGGTCTCAATAACAACCTCTGAGGAAATATTGTCAGTTAACTTTCGTCAATAACTTCATTGATGAGAAATGCGATCAAAATATAAAAAAGGGTGTCATTTTACCGATCGTTCTCGTTCTGTTAGGGCCAGGCTTGGAAAACAAGGACAATCATGTCTCGTTTGTCGACCAATGAAAAAAAATCTAATACATTGTTAACGCCTAAGCTTATAAATTACTTTGAAATACGATCCACTTTCTAATATACTAAAGTTATATAATACAAATGGAGATTGAAAGGAATTAAAAAAAAATGAGTAAAAAAATGGATATCTATTTAGCAAACCTGGGAGTTAATTTCGTTAAACTGCACAACCTGCATTGGAATGTGGTCGGCAAAACCTTCAAGCAAACGCACGAATACCTTGAAGACATGTACGACGAAGCTGCCGAAAGTTTTGATGAAATCGCAGAATACCAGAAAATGATTGGCGAATACCCTAAAGCCTCACTTAAAGAATATCTCGAAATCAGCACCATTAAAGAATTGGAAAGCAAAGATTATAGCGTCCAGGATTCTTATAAAATGGCCTTGGAAGATCAAAAACTCATGCGCACTCTGGCTACTGAGATTCGTAATAAAGCCGACGAAGCCAGCGAATTTGTTCTGGTTGCCTTGATGGAAGGCGAAATCGAAGCCCAAAACAAGCACATCTGGTTCATCGAATCAATGCTTAAGTAGACACTCACTTTACTTTCAAAGCAAGAACACAAACAACGGACATATCATGTCCGTTGTATTTTTAACACTTGCGTTATTTGTATACAATAATTATTGGGGTTGATATATTTCTCAAAAAGTTGTACTATATTAATAGGAAGACACATAATCGCTTCTTATACAGGGAGGTATAAGTGAATAAAAGAATATTTGGTCTGATTTTAGCAATGATGGTCGTTCCAATTACTATCGCCCCGGTCTTCGCGCAACAATCGCCCCCAATTAATGGTTCAGTTCCTCCAAATTATACATTCCCGCGTGTTGATAATCCCGCATATCAACGAAAATTAAATCAAGTGAAGCCGGCCCAAATTAACGCCGAACCTATCCTCAAAAAGACCCTCTATGTTGGCACTAATAATCAGTTTAAAGAACCGGAAAACTGGGCATATGTAAACTATTGCGGTCCTGCTTCAACACAGGTGGCTCTGCGAGCCAGAATCACCAATATTCCGAGTTTAGATTCCATAGGTCAATGTGAGTATATAGACCCAAACTGGGGTGTATATATGTCAAATGTCACACCGTGCCTAAATAGCTATCTTAACACGAGTTTTTATTGGACAGACTATGCACCAGACTCGGCCACATTGGCAAGCAGGTTAAAAAGCGATGTTGATCAGGGTTATGCAATGCTTACTGGAGTTTACACATCGGGTATGGGAGGTTGGAGTTTTGGAACTTACCATATCATCACACTGTTTGGATATGATAATACTTCGTCTACTAATAAGAAGGTGGATTATGTGGACACAGCATCGTCAATAGCCGGTTACAACGGGCTTTACTTCAACTTTGTGTCTTTGGATAATCTATGGTGGAATATCTCTCAAAACAACGTCCAAGCTTGGTAGCTATTATATAGCTTTTGTCTAAACAAGAAAAATTGTTAAATGTGTCTTCCAAATTTCTAAAAGGAAACTATATGCGAAAAATCCAACAGCTTTCTTCAATTTTGTTATCAGTTATTTTTCTATTGAATGGTTGTGTCCCCCATCTCGTTAAAATCGAAAATACGCCAGTATTAACAGAACACGAAGAAATCAATAACCCTACTGAAGTCTTGCCATCACTTCCTCCAAGCACCCAGACATCAGTACCACAAGAAGCAACAGAAATCACAGCCGGGCCAACCATCCAACCGACACTACCGGAGTATCGTGAATTTACTTACTTTTTGGATGCGGAAAAGATTGCTACATATTGTATAGAAATCCCTCAAAAATACATACTAACACCGCTTTATTTGGGTGACTATTATATGGCTCAAGTTTTGGAACAAAAAAGTCTTTATTCCATTTCAGCGGAAGATGCAACAATCAACCCCTTGCATCAAACAGAATTCCCGAACGGGCATCCTGCTGGAGGGGTTGAGATAGCCTATCCTTGGTATACCTATATTATTTCTGAAACACCCAGCGGTGTTGGCGGCTGGAATTTACATCTTGTTAATGTGGAAGATGGGTCAAATACAGTTGTCGCGAATGATGATCAGTTTGATTCTGCATTTCTTCTCCATATCAGTTACTCACTTCAGCCTGATACCTTATACCTCTCTGCCTCAACTTTTGACGAATATGAAATCCTTTCCAGTCGAGTTTATGCCATCGATTTAGTTACCAAAGACCCTACCGTAATAATAGACAGTCAGGATAAAGATACGTTTATGTCATTCATTTCTGCATCTAATGGTTTTATCGTGATCGAAAACGATCCTCCTCAAAATGATTATACGAGTTGCTTGAGCTTGTTTGATCTTTCAACCAATTCTTGGGTGGACCTGCCGCAAACATACCCTGCCAGCGTCCCAGACATGGAATATCCCTACATAATCTGGAAAAATAACAAACGATTCGATGGTGCAACCAGTTTGACCATTTACAATTTTGAAACCGGAGAGTCAGTTGTTCGCGAATTAGCTGGGGCGAATTCAAGCGATCCTTCAATCTCCAACGGTTATATTATTGCAGAGGCGTCAACCGGAAAGGACAACTTTAGAAATTCGGTGGTGCTTTATTCCCTGGAAAATGGTGATACTTATGCTATTCATGTTGGGATACATCAGGTAGGTATGGATAATGCTTATATTGATAATTCGAATGTTATTTGGGCCTTTACTACCCTCGCAAGTGCCGATAATTACTCAAGCTATATTTGCAACTTGCCGCTTGAAGAAGTCTTCTCCAACGCTGTTGAAGGAATCGAAGTGCCGCGATAATTTCAGGTTAAGACAAAGCAGAGAAGGTTAATCCTCTGACAGACTGGTATACTTTCACTGCTATGTCACTATTAACCTCACAAAACCTTAGTCGCTCTTTTGGACCGGTGGATATTTTTGAGGGGATCAGCATCTCCATCCCCCACAACGCCCGCATTGCCATTGTGGGCAGCAACGGTGTGGGCAAAACCACCCTGCTGCGCATTTTGGCAGGCGAAGACGAACCAACCGAAGGCTCTGTTTTTCGCTCCCGCGGGCTGCGCGTTGGCTACCTTCCACAGGAAGCCGGCTTCGAAACCGAGAGCACACTTTGGAGCAGCTGCCTGATTGCTTTTGAAGAACTGATTGACCTTGCTGTTGAACTGCGCCAGCTCGAAATCCAGATGCAAGATCCTTCCTGCGATCCAGCGATACTCAAGCGCTATGGCAGCCTTCAGCATCAGTTCGATCTCAAAGGTGGCTATACTTACACTAACCGCATCCAACAGACCCTTACCGGTCTCGGCTTTGAAGAAGAAGATTTTCAACGCCCTCTCAGCCAACTCTCCGGTGGTCAGCGCACGCGCGCCCGCCTGGCCCGCATTCTGTTGGAAGACCCGGACATCCTCTGCCTTGACGAGCCCACCAACCATCTCGACATCAACGCCGTTGAATGGCTGGAGGCCTATCTGCGTGACTGGAACGGGGCTGTGGTCATTGTCTCGCACGACCGTTATTTTCTCGATCTTACCGCTCGGACCATCTGGGAGATGACGCCGGCGCTTGAAGTCTATCGCGGCAACTATACTGCCTACCTCCATCAGCGGCAAGAGCGTTACGCGCGCCGACTGGCAGAATACGAAGCCCAGACCGAATTCATACAAAAGCAGGAAGACTACATCCGTAAAAACCTCGGTTCTCAAAACACCAATCAGGCTCGCGGTCGCCAACGTCGCCTCGAACGTCTTCTTGAAAACAGCCGTCTCACAGCCCCAAAGAGCCATACCCGCCCAATGCATCTGCGCCTCAACATGGCCGCTCGCTCAGGTGATTTGGTCTTACGCACCTACGATCTTCAGGTTGGCTATGAAGACGAAGGTCGACCTCTCTTCAGCAGCCCGGACCTCGTGCTCGAGCGGGGAGAATGCGTGGCCCTGATAGGACCAAATGGCGCTGGCAAAACCACCTTCCTCAAAACCATTCTTGGCCAAATCCCGGCTTATAGCGGCGAAACCCAGCTGGGTGCCAGCCTCAAAGTAGGCTATTTTGCTCAGGCACATGAAGACCTCGATCCTACCAACGATCTGATACAGGAGATCAATACCGCCGCCCCCAATATGCTTCCGGCTGACGCGCGCAATTATCTTGCCCGTTATGGTTTTCAGGGCGACCAGGTATTCGACCGCGTGGCCACACTCTCAGGTGGAGAACGAGGCCGCCTGGCTCTGGCAAAGTTGGCTCTCTCAGATGCCAACCTGCTCTTGCTTGACGAACCCACCAACCATCTCGACCTGCCCACCCAGGAAGTCCTGCAAAATGTGCTGACAGACCACCCGGGGACCATCCTTCTGGTTTCTCACGACCGCTACCTGATCGATGCCCTGGCAACCCAAATTTGGGAGCTCTTACCCAACCAGGAGCGCCTTCAGGTCTTCAAAGGAGGCTATTCGGAATATAAAGAATTCCTGGCGAGCCGATTAAAACTTGAGACTGACCCCCTCGTGGCAACTGCAGATACCTCACACTCAGCTTCAGAAAAGCCAATCCGCAAAGCTCTCAGCCGCAATCAACGACAGCAGCTGCAAAAGAAAATTGCTGCATTGGAAACTAAAGTACATTCTGTTGAGACAGAAAAGGCTGCTATAGAAGCACAATTGGCTGCCCCGCCCACAGACCCACATAAATTGCATAAAATCACTGAGAGTTATCAAGCGCTCAACCTGCGCCTGGAAGAGATGTTAACTGAATGGGAGACTCTTGCTGAGACACTCCATGCCGACGACTTGTAAACTCAACATCTTTGTGCAACCTGTGGGTGTGAAATTTTGCCTTCCCCAAACTTAATTTAACCTGACCTGCCATTTCGATTGACGAAGGCCTCAATTTAATCTATAATAAAACCATTATGCAGGAGTTAGCTTGATACGAATCGCCTGTACTCAAACAGTGCTCTTAAAGAAGACACTCGCCATATAAATTTTGGCGCGTGTTTTTGTTTAAATCACAAGAAACGGAGTTTCTACACCATGGACAGTGGATTGATCGGTAAAATCGAGAAAGCCAGACGCTACTCAGAAGAGCATGACCGCATCCAATTTAGTAACTTTACAGCCCAATTTAAGGGCGACAATAACGATCACACCGTCACCTACGATGACGGTAAATGGACCTGTACTTGTAATTACTTCCAGGCTCGTGGCATTTGCGCCCACACTATGGGGCTTGAACTCATCCTTAAAGATATGGTTCAACCTCACGAAGATACCACTTTTTAACTACCCTACAGAGACCTTTCTAGCTCTCTGATTTCACTTCTCTTGCCTGATTGAGGGGATCCCCTCAATCAGAGTCACGCTGATAGACCCGGCAGCCTGATAACACACGAATTTCAAACAGAAACCAGCCTCGCCCCCGCGAGACTGGTTTTGCCTCTTAAAACTGCCAGGCTACGGCTCGTAATGGTTTTTAAACCAGTCTTTCCTCAAGCAACACGCTATAACTTTCATTTTTCTAAAGACCATTAAGGTATAATCACTTTCACGGAAGGTTATACGAAACGATGCCTATTTTGAAGCCTCATGCCTTTGAATTTTTCAGCCACAGCCCCGAACAAACCCTGCGGGTTGGCGTGCGTTTAGGTAACCTTCTGCAAACAGGAGCTGTCGTTTGCCTCGAAGGCAACCTCGGCTCCGGCAAGACCACCCTGGTCAAAGGCATTGTTCAGGGTTGGGGCTCGGCAGACAGGGTAACCAGCCCCACTTATGTCATCGTCAACCAATACCGCCACCCTGACAGCACCACCCTCTACCACACCGACGCTTATCGTCTTTCGCCCGACGAACCGCTCGACACCGCTATCCTTGAACTCGATTCGGTCCTTTCTGATGGCATCCTGGTAATGGAGTGGGCTGAACGAATGGTCTCCAGCCTGCCGCTGGAAAACCTCTGGATTACGATGGATTGGATTAACCCCGAACAACGCCATTTTATTTTCACACCAAATGGCAAACGGTACGAACAGTTGCTCAAAAAATTACAGAAAGCCTTGTTTGGAGCCTGATATGTTAGTAGCAATCGACACTTCCACGCAATGGATCGGCATAGCTCTTTATGACGGTGTCCAGGTTTTAGCAGAGCACAATTGGCGCAGCAGGAATTATCACACCATTGAACTGGTGCCCGCCATAGCAGATATGCTGGCAAAATGCCAGGTCAATCCCTCTCAACTGACTGGCGTGGGCGTTGCTCTCGGACCGGGTTCCTTTACCGGTCTTCGAATCGGGCTCAGCGCCGGAAAAGGCCTCGCTCTCGGACAGGGTATCCCCATTGTCGGCGTCCCTTCACTCGAAATTCTGGTTGCCTCCCAGCCAGGGTTGCGTCGCCCCATGATTGCCATGCTGCAGGTCGGGCGCGGACGTTATGCCTGGGCTCGCTTCCGCTACAAAAGACCCACCTGGGGGCAGATTACCGAAACTCAGGTTGACGACGTCAAGACCATTGCCAGCACAATTACCTCACCTGTCTATGTCGTTGGCGAGATGGGTGCCGAAGAACGACAGATCATGGGACGGAAATGGAAGACGGCTCAGCTCGCCCCGGCTTCGCAGTGCCTGCGAAGACCCTCCGTTTTGGCAGAATTATCCTGGACAAAACTCCAGGAAGGTCACGCGGATGACATCGCCAGCCTGTCTCCGATTTACGTGCACACATTGAGCAACCTGCCAGATTAATAATTTGGATTTATATGAACGATTCAATCCAAATCCGGCCAATGCAACGGGAAGACCTGGCCATGGTCAGCGCGTTGGACAAGCTCAGCTTCAGCGAACCCTGGCCGCCAACCACCTTTGCCTACGAGCTGACCACCACCTACAGCATCTGCCTGGTTGCTGCTGATCAATCTGGTCAAATCATCGGCGCCATCGTCACCTGGCTGGTGGTCGACGAAGCCCACATCGCCACCATCGCCGTCCACCCCGATCATCAAAATCAGGGCATCGGTTCCGCTCTTTTGGCCAGCGCGCTCCTGATAGCCTCTCGTCGCGGGGCGCGCTGCTCACTCCTTGAAGTGCGCCGCAGCAACTTGTCCGCTCTCAAACTTTACCGGCACTTCGGCTACCGCACTGTCGGTGTCCGCAAAAACTACTATCAGAACAATCAGGAAGACGCCCTGCTACTGACCCTGGCAACCCTGGATGAGCTCCAATTAGGAAACTTCTTGCTACCAAAACGCGTCTAATATGATAAGATGCGGTAAAATCTAAGCCGAGAGCTTCATGTACACAGATCAAAGATTACAAGAAATTCGAGAGGAAGTCAACCTATGCCAGCGCTGCGCTCTGGCAAAAAACCGGCTGCATGCCGTCCCGGGCGAGGGTCCCTCGAAAGTGGATATCATGCTCATCGGCGAAGCCCCTGGATTCCATGAAAACCGTCAGGGTAAGCCTTTCGTCGGCCAGGCCGGCCAGCTTTTAGAAGAACTGCTCCAGGCGGCCGGGCTCACTCGTGACCAGGTTTTTATCACCAACGTGGTCAAGTGCCGTCCACCTAACAATCGAGACCCCCTGCCCGAAGAGTTGACTGCCTGTCAGTTGTATCTCGACGAACAAATCGCTCTGCTCAAACCCGAAGTGATCGTCACCCTCGGGCGAATTTCGATGGCGAAGTTCGTCGACGCCGGACGCATCAGCGCGATCCACGGTCGCACCCATAATGTGAATGGTCAAAAAGTAGTCACCATGTACCACCCCGCCGCTGCTCTGCATCAACCCAACCTTCGGCCCATCCTGATCCAGGATTTTGCCCGCCTGAAAAAATTTATCAGCACCGGCAGCCTCCCTGCTTCCATTGAAGCAGAGCCAGAAGCCCTCACTCCAGCTGAAGCCCCGCAGCCCGCCCCCCAAGCCAACGCTCAATCCAGCCAAACAATAACAGCTCTACCAACTCCAGGCAAATCGGAAGAACAGAAATCGTCAGAACAACTCAGCCTGTTTTAAAAAAAGTGGTTTCTGTGAGGTAAAAAATGG
>JBBAES010000019.1:0-20241 GCA_041655815.1 Anaerolineaceae bacterium | reverse complement strand
CCTATGTTGTGGACGCGCCAGGCGGAGGTGGCAAAATCCCGGTTATGCCTGATTATCTCATCTCACAGAACCCTGACCATGTTGTTTTGCGAAACTTTGAAGGGGTCATTACCACCTACAAAGAACCAGAAGAATACAAATCCCAGTGTAACTGCCCAGTCTGTCGGGGTGAAGAACAAGTTGAGTTGATAGGAGTTGCCGGCCTGCTGGCAGGACAGCAAACAACCCTGGAGCCAGTTGGCTTGCTTCGCAATCGAAGGAAAAACAAAGAATAGACAGCGGTTTACTATGAATACGCATGCGGTAAGGCCAGACATTGAACTTCTTGAGATAACGGGTCTGCAACACCTGCAATCTGTGGCGATTATTGGTCTGTCAAAAAATGCGGGCAAGACCACTTGCCTCAACCACATCATTGCTGCCTGGCAAGCATCTGGTCAAACGCGGACGCTGGGCCTGACCTCAATTGGCAGAGACGGGGAACCAAGAGATATTTTGAGTGATCGTCCCAAACCACGTATTTACATTCCAGCCGGAACACTGATTGCAAGCGCTCAAGAGGCCTTGAAGCGAAGCGATGCATTGCTCGAGATTTTGGAGCTCAGCAATATTCGCACCGCTCTCGGTGAAGTGGTAATATGCCGGGCCCTCAGCGATGGCTATGTAGAATTGGCTGGTCCTGGTTCGGCAGAGGAAATTGGCGTCATTGCAGACCTGCTTCGTTTTCACGAGCCTGATTGCCTTTTCATCATTGACGGCGCTTTATCTCGCCGTTCCCAAGCCGGTTCAGGAATCAGCGGGTCGGTCATATTGGCTGTCAGCGCCGATACCTCTATCAACCCGGAGAACCTGGCCGAAAAGACTAACTTTGCCGTGAAAATTTTACAAGCTCCGGAATTAAACCAGAAAGATAAGGACCTGCTCCTGAACGCTTGCAAAACCAATCCTCAGACACGGGTTGTGACAGTGGTTGGTGAAGAGCGCGCAATGACCATGGAGATCCCTTCATTGGTGGGATACGGCAAAGAACTTGCCAAAAAGTTGACCCCAGGAACACGCCTGTTTTATTTGCGCGGCGCGATCACCGACCAGATCCTCAGCGAATTGCTAAAAGAAGCCCACTTTTCCAGCCTGACATTGGTGGTTGACGACGGCACACGCATACTGCTGAAGCCCGAGGTCGTCCGAAAGCTTCGCGCGCGTGACATCGACCTGGCAGTGCTCAGTCCCATTGACGTGCGTATGGTTTGTCTCAATCCAACCCGTTCAAATGGCCTGACCCTTGATTCAGCTACGATGCTTGAAAAAATGCAGTCGCTTCTAAAGATTCCCGTGGTGGATTTTGGCCCCGTGATAATGTGAGCTTAGATGAAAACATCTGTCATGATATCTCAGGATTTACTCAATCAGGTCGGCTTACCTGAAGTTCTGCAGTCCTGCCATTGCCGAACATCCCAGGGCAAACGTCTGAAGAATTCAACCCGCTTTTTTACGAACGAATCTCGGGATGATTTTCTTGAAGAAATAACCGCAATTGCCCGACTCGTGGAGATGATTAAGGCCAAGCATTCCCAGGTACTTGAAGCCCAAACCCAGCTATCCCGGCTTCGAGAACTTCGAGGCACTTTCTCACGACTTGAAAAAGGCAGTTTGCTCGATGATACCGAGTTCTTTGAGCTCAAGGGAGCGCTGACCATCTTCTTTCGAATAAGCAGGCTGAAAGAATTAATGGCTGCCGCTGGATTACATTTTCAGGTTACTAAAGATGCTTCAACCCTGCTCGACCCCGCCGGAACCGGCAACCCCACCTTTCACATCTACAGCCATTACTCGCCAGATTTAGCGGGGATTCGGGGACGAAAAAGGAAATTGGAACGCGATATTTCAGAGGCCAAAGGAAATCAACGAAAGGTTTTGCTAACCCAGCGCACGCTGGTGACTGCGGAAGAAGACAAGCTGGAAGAACAGATTCGGCGGCAGTTAGGCGAGAAGTTGAAAGAATGGCTGCCTCAAATGCGTCACAATGCTGAAACCTGTGCAATTCTTGATTTTCGTCTGGCTAAAGCAGACCTGGCAGTTCGCTGGAACGCCACACAGCCAGTCGCGGTTGATCCTTCGGAGCCTGCAATACTGGTAGATAGCCGTCACCCACTCATAGCCGGCATACTCCAGAAAAGAGGGATGCAATTCACCCCCATTTCTATTACGCTCAAGCAGGGTTCAACTGTCTTGAGTGGCCCCAATATGGGCGGCAAAAGCGTCGCGCTCAAAACCATCTTCTTGGCATTGCTGATGACACAACTGGGTTATTTCCCCATCTGTGAACACCTTGAGACCCCGCTCTACGACTTTATGGCCTTTGAGTCTCACCAGGAAGGGGATTTGCACTGGGGTTTGTCATCTTTCGGACTGGAATGTGTTCAAATCCGTAATCATCATCGCAGAAGTCAGAAACAGCAAGGTCTGATTATGATGGATGAACCCTGCCGTGGTACCAATCCAGCCGAAGCAACTGCCATTGTCCAGGCACTATGCAAAACATACGGCAAATCGTCAAGCACCTTTTTCATTGCTACGCACTATAACGTCACACCTGCTGCAGGTATACGTTTCTATCAGGTTCGCGGCATTCGGCCTGAAGTCCTGGCCGAACTGCCTGTACCACAGACCAGCCGAGAATCAGAATTGCACGAAGACCTCATTAGGGTCAGAAAGATTCAAAACTTAATGGATTATCGCTTCGAAGAAATTGAAGGCTCTCATCAAACCCCATCAGGCGCCATTAAAATTGCTGAGCTGCTTGGAGTAGATCAGGTTTTGCTCGAGGAAATGATTGCCGCCTGGCAGGAGGATCAATGGCCAAACTTAGATTAGATGAAGGTAAGGTATCCCAGGCACGTGAGACTGCCAGGCTAATTGTGGAGGACACCCACAATTACACTGAACAATTCACTACCTCAACAGTAGAACGATCGATTTGCAGGCTGCTCGGAATCGATGGCGTTGACGCCATGGGTGTGCCCTTGCCTAATGTGGTTGTCGATCATCTCGAATCCCGCCAGTTGCTCGGTCATGGGGCGGCCTTCTGGTTGGGTCAGGCTGCCCTCTCGCTTGGTATGCCGCCTCAGGAAGTCGCGCAGTCTATCTCCCAAGGGGAGTTAGACCTCAGCCAGGTTGACCCTGTCGACCCCTTGGAAATTCAACTATGGGCAGAACAAGTGGCTGAAGAAGCCGTCGCAAAAATTCATCACAACCGCATAGTCCGTGAAGAAAAATTGCTCGAGTATGGCGACCATGGCGGACCCTTGATTTATGTTATTGTGGCAACCGGCAACATCTATGAGGATATTATCCAGGCCAGAGCAGCAGCCACGCAAGGAGCGGATATCATTGCTGTCATCCGCACTACCGGTCAGAGCCTGCTTGATTATGTCCCCTACGGTGCAACCACCGAAGGTTTTGGCGGGACCATGGCAACGCAAGAAAACTTTCGTCTGATGCGTGCCGCGCTGGATGAGGTAGGCGAGGAACTGGGACGTTACATCAGGCTCTGCAATTATTGTTCAGGGTTATGCATGCCCGAAATCGCAGTTATGGGCGCATTGGAACGACTGGATGTGATGCTTAATGATGCGCTCTACGGCATCTTGTTCCGGGATATCAACATGCAGCGCACGTTGATAGACCAATCTTTCTCTCGACTGATCAATGCTGCCGCAGGAATCATCATTAATACCGGTGAAGACAATTATTTGACCACTGCCGATGCCTATGAAGAAGCCCATACTGTTTTGGCTTCCCAACTAATCAACGAGCAATTTGCGCTTAAGGCTGGCTTGCCAGAAGAGCAGATGGGTCTTGGCCATGCCTTTGAGATAAACCCTGACCTGAAGAACTCCTTTTTATATGAATTTGCCCAGGCACAGATGGCAAGACAGATTTTCCCAAATGCTCCCTTGAAATATATGCCGCCCACCAAGTTCAAAACCGGTAATATTTTCAAAGCTTTTGTTCAAGATACACTCTTCAATATTGTTACGGTGACCAGTAACCAGGAAATCCATCTGCTGGGAATGCTGACAGAAGCCATCCATACGCCATTGATGGCAGATCGAGCTTTGGCAATCGAGAATGCGCGCTATGTCGCCACCAGCATGGCAGATTTTGGTCAGGACATTGAACTTCGCCAGGGCGGCATCATGGAACAACGCGCCAACCAGGTGCTTGACCTGGCGTTGGACCTCTTGCTGAGCATATATCGGGATGGTTTGTTTCATACGATTGAGGAAGGACGCTTCGCTGGCATAAAACGGCCCTTCGAGGGTGGTAAGGGACTGTCGGGTGTGGTCCTTAAAGAAGAACAATACCTTAACCCCTTTATCCAGCCTCTGTTGGAAGAATCGCGTCTCGGCTCCGAAAGATATCACCAGCACAAAGCTCGCTCCAAGCAAGGAGAAAACTATGAGTAGTGGACTTTATTCAACCCGAAAAGCAGATTTCGACACCACTCTGGACCTCACCCAGCTAAAGCCTTATGGGGACACAATGAACGATGGTAAGGTGCAGCTATCCTTCACCCTGCCCGTTTCGGATAGTGACGTTGCAGTTGAGGCTGCCAAACAACTGGCAGTAAAAATGGGATTGGTAGAACCCATCGTTTCTTACCATGCTCCCCTGGATAAGAATTTTAGTTTCTATGTGATCTATGGAGTGCTAGGTCATGTTATTGACTACACGCAAATCCATGTTAATTCGGTGGAAGTCGCCGCGATGACCATGGATGAAACCGATTCTTTTATACAGCAAAATTTTGGAAGAAAAATTAAAGTACTGGGTGCCAGCACCGGTACCGATGCTCACACTGTCGGTATCGACGCCATTATGAACATGAAAGGCTATGCCGGACATTTTGGTTTGGAGCGTTACAACATGATTGAGGCCCTTAACCTGGGGAGTCAGGTCACAAATGAAGATTTTATCCGTAAAGCAGTTGAGTTTGACGCTGATGTCTTGCTGGTCTCACAAACAGTGACCCAAAAGAACGTTCACATTGAAAATCTTACGGAGTTGGTGGAACTGCTCGAGGCAGAAAGGTTGCGCAAGCGCTTCCTCCTGATCATTGGCGGACCTCGCATCAATCACGAGCTTGCTAAAGAATTAGGTTGTGACGCTGGTTTTGGTCCCGGCAAGTTTGCTGACGATGTTGCCAGTTTTATCTGTGAGGAATTGGCTGCACGCAAGCAGCAGAACTCATAATCACATCATTATTGTTTTGAGAAAGGTAAGAAATATGAATAAATTGATTAGTCTGGACGACGCAGTTAATCTTGTGCGCGATGGCGACACTGTCATGATTGGCGGTTTTCTGGCGGTGGGCACGCCAGACCTGCTCATCGACGCCCTTATCGCTAAAGGAACCAAAGATCTGACCCTTATCTGCAATGATACTGGGTTCATTGATCGTGGTGTCGGCAAGATGGTTATTGCCAAGATGTTCAAAAAAATCCTGACATCCCACATCGGAACCAACAAAGAAACCGGTCGTCAGATGCTGGAAGGTGAAACCGAGGTGGTCCTGATCCCTCAGGGCACGCTAATTGAACAGATTCGTGCCGGCGGACATGGCCTGGGCGGTGTTCTCACCAAAACAGGACTGGGAACAGAGGTTGAAAAGGGCAAACAAATAATCGATATCGATGGCGAAAAATACCTGCTCGAGAAACCGCTGCGTGCAAATATCGCCCTGCTCTTTGCTGAAAAAGCGGATGAGAGAGGCAACCTGAGCTTCCATGGTGCCACTCGAAACTTTAACACCCTGATGGGCGCGGCCGCGGATATCTCGATTGTTGAAGCCTGCCAGGTCGTCAAGGTCGGAGAGATGTGCCCGGACGAGGTAGTGGTGCCTGGCATTTTTGTAAATCATATTGTTGATGGAGGTGCGCTTTGATGGATAAGAAACAAATGCAAGAATTTATTGCGAAACGTGTTGCTCTTGAACTCCAGGATGGTGATCTGGTCAACCTTGGCATTGGCTTTCCAACCATGGTAGCCAATTTCGTTCCAGAAAACAGAGATGTGGTCTTCCAATCAGAAAACGGTTTCATTGGTGTTGGTCCTTTTCCAACAGAAGACCAGATTGACCCTTGTATCTCCAATGCCGGCGGGATGCCTGTCACTGTCGTTCCTGGTGGAAGTTTTTTTGATAGCGCCTTGTCTTTTGGCATCATTCGCGGTGGGCATGTGGATGTGACGGTTCTGGGTGCTTTGCAGGTGGCAGAAAATGGCGACATTGCCAACTATATGATCCCTGGCAAGATGGTTCCGGGGATGGGCAGCGCGATGGATTTACTTAGTGGTGCCAAAAAGGTAATCATTGCCATGGAGCATACAGCCAAAGGTAACCACAAATTGTTAAAAGAATGCAGTCTGCCCCTTACAGCAGTGAATGCGGTTGACCTGATTGTTACTGAAATGGGTGTAATCGAAATTACGGATGTCGGTTTCGTTTTAATTGAACAAAACCCCGAATACTCCCTGGAGGAGATCCAGGCAGCTACCGGCGCTGAACTTACGGTCAGTCTGTCATTAAAACAAATGGTCTGAAAATAAATATAAATAAAAGAGTGCAGCTGTTTGAACTGCACTCTTTTATTTATAACTTTGATTATTTTAGTACTTGTAGAAGCCTTCCCCGGTTTTGCGGCCGAGTTTGCCTCCTCTGACCATCTTTCGCAGTAAAGGATGGGCGCGATACTTGCTGTCACCGGTTTCATTGTAAAGCACTTCCATGATTGCGAGGCAGACATCCAAACCAATCAGATCGCCCAATTCCAAGGGCCCCATGGGGTGATTGGCACCCATCTTCATGGCGGTATCAATGCCTTCAGCGCTTGCCAGGCCTTCCGCAAATATGCCGACAGCTTCGTTGATCATTGGAACCAGGATCCTATTGACAACAAAACCAGGCGACTCCACTACCTTCACAGGGGTTTTGCCAAGGTCGCGCGCGATCTGAATAACGCGTTCAACCACTTCTTCTGGTGTTGATAATCCAGGGATCACCTCAACCAATTTCATAACCGGGGCTGGGTTGAAAAAGTGCATCCCAATCAGGGGATGATTCAAACCCTGCCCAATTTCGGTGATCGAGAGTGAAGAAGTGTTGCTGGCAAAAATGCATTCTGGTTTGGTGATGGCATCCAGTGTCTGGAATGTCTCTTTTTTAACCGAGATTTCTTCCAACACGGCTTCAACAATCAGGTCACAGTCCGAGCAATCTTCAAGCATGCCGATTGTTATGCGATCGTTAATTCGGTCTGCTGCTTCCTGCTCCATCTTGCCCCGATCGACCCGACTCTGCAATCCTTTTGCGATACGTTGTTGTCCTTTTTGGGCGATTTCTCGGGATATGTCGGTAAGAATAACTTCGTATCCCTGGCTTTGCGCGAATGCCTGAGCAATCCCGCTACCCATTGTTCCTGCTCCAATAACTGCTACTTTCATAAATCCTCCTTGTGGTAAATCTGACATTTTGTTAGGTCAGTTTGGTACTAAATAATTATTTATTTTTGAACACTTTTTCTTTGCGTTTCTCCAAAAAAGCTTGCATGCCTTCCTTTTGATCTTCTGTTGCAAAGCAAGCGCTGAAGAGTCCGATTTCGTGTTCTATCGCTTCATCAATCGACATGTCAAGGCCATCATTCACCGCTCTTTTGATGTTCCGAATGGCAATCGGGGCATGGCTGGCGATGCGGGTTGCCATTTTCATCGCTTCTTCCAGCAAACTTTCTATTGGGAAAACAGCGCTCACCAGGCCAATCTGCAAAGCTTCATCGGCTTTGATGTTGCGGCAGGTGAAGAGGATTTCCTTCGCTTTTGAAGTCGATCCAATCACGCGGGCAAGGCGTTGAGTGCCTCCAAACCCAGGGGTGATGCCAAGTCCCGCTTCAGGTTGACCGAATATTGCGTTCTGGCTGCAAATTCGTACGTCACAGCTTAACGCCAGTTCATTGCCACCGCCCAGAGCGTAGCCATTGATGGCAGCAATTACAGGCAGCGGAAATTTAGCAATTCTGCTAAATAGCGCATTACCTGTTTCGCCGAAAACCTTTGCTTCAGCTTCGCTCATAGCACTCATTTCAGCTACGTCCGCGCCGGCAACAAAGGCTTTTTCTCCCGCGCCCGTGATTATCAGACAGCGAACTATATCTAAGTTGACTTGCTCCAGAACCTGATCAAGTTCTGCCAGCACAGCAGTGTTGAGAGCATTCAAGGCTTCAGGTCGGTTGATGGTAATCTTTCCGACAGCTTCATTTATTTCATACTGGATGTAAGTCATAATTTAACCTCCGGTTTTGCAATAGCAGTCGCGCAGCCCATTCCGCCACCGATACAGAGAGTGGCCAGACCAAGCCTGGCGTCAGGTTGTCGCTTCATTTCGTGAATCAAAGAAACCAAAATACGGCAGCCAGAGGCTCCAATAGGATGCCCCAACGCAATCGCGCCGCCATTGACATTCAACTTGTCAGTATCAATCCCCAACTCGCTTATTACGGCGATAGATTGGGCTGCAAAAGCCTCGTTGGCTTCAATTACATCGAAATCCGCGATAGTCTTGTCTATTTTTTCCAACAAATTTTTGGTTGCAGGCACAGGGCCTATGCCCATAATCGAAGGCTCAACACCTTCCAATGCGCTACCCAGCCAGATTGCTTCAGGAGTAACACCGAGTTCGCGTGCCTTCTCTTCGCTCATGACCACCACGGCTGCCGCGCCGTCATTAATTGTGGAAGAATTTCCAGCAGTCACCACCCCATCGGGTTTGAAGGCGGGTCTTAGCTTTGCCAGCCCTTCTGCGGTTGTATCCCCGCGGATACCTTCGTCTTCAGCAAAATCGAAGAGTTCACGCTTGATGCGCACCTGCACGGGGACGATCTCGTCCACAAATTTGCCCTCAGCCTGAGCCCTGGCAGCTTTTTGCTGTGAGGCGGCTGAAAACTTATCCATTTCCTCGCGGGTAAGGTTCCATTGTTCCGCAATGTTTTCTGCCGTGATGCCCATATGCAGCTGACTGAAAGCGTCTGTCAGGCCATCATTCACCATGGTGTCGACCAGTTTTCCATCGCCAAGGCGATAGCCAGCTCGCGCCTGTGGAAGCGCATAAGGTGCCGCCGACATGTTCTCCATGCCGCCGGCAACCACCACGTCGGCTTCACCAAGCAAAACCATCCTGGCTGCCATGTTGACGGCTTCGAGTCCCGAACCACAAACTACGTTGATGGTAATAGCTGGGGATTCGACAGGAATACCAGCATTTACAGCTGCCTGACGGGTAACGTTTTGCCCTTGAGCAGCCTGCAGAACGCAGCCCATATACACCATATCTACATCAGTTGGCTGAATACCTGCTCGGCGGATGGCTTCCCGGATGACAATTTCGCCTAGCTTCGCTACAGGAACGGTTGACAGCATGCCGCTCATCTTTCCTATCGCAGTACGACACGACCCGGCAATGACGACTTTTGCATTCATAAATGCTTCCCTTTCATTCAAGATCTGGGGTGAGATATTGACAGAAACAAGCGCAATCTAAACCATGGCAAGCTCATTCACTGCCTTCCAGACCGGATTGTCTGCCTGTATTATCCCACAATAATTGTTAAATTTGAGGCAGGAATATTCGTAGATATTTACGTCTTATAATTATAGTGACTTACGAGATATATTGACATTTGGAAATTAATAATCTTGTAATGCTTCGATCTGAAAACCTAGCAATTTGGCTTCTGACAAATAAAAGGAGATAATTATGAAAAAGAGCATGAAAAGAGTTATTAGTAAGTACATCGTCTGGTTTTTGGCGTTCGTCATGATGTTTTCAGTTACAGATCATGCAAATTCTAACGTGGAAAATAATGAATGTAAACCAGAATTTTTAGCAAGTGGAGTACTCTTTGGAACATCGAATAGCAATATGTATCGATTCAAAACCCATATAGAAGAAATTTCTGGGTTAACCATTTCATATCCAGAAACAATGACTCTTTTTGAAAGATACAGTCAGGAGCTCCCATATCCGGAACCTGACCGTATCTTGAAAAGAATATCAATTGTAGAAGGGCAGCTGTTTTTGGACATTGACGTTTGGTTGAAAATGGAAAGAGAGTTTGCTGATTGGTTGGGTATTCAAGATGAGATATTTACTTACACTCAAACAAACATTTATGGTAGTACCCCAACCGAGATCAAAACCCAGAAATTTGCCATTAGCATTCAAGAAAACTCCTACCCAAGAATGGTTTTATCAATCGAGTTAGGGGATTACTTTGTTCAATTCACTCAGAAGTTCACGAACGACACAATGGATTTCTTTAAATTTGTTAATATTATCTCCAACATTATGTTGGACGAAAAGATTTCTTTGACTGAATACTTTGGCAATCATTTTATCGTAGATGTTGATAGTTTTGCTGTTGCTAATCAAAAAGCAATTGAATCGGGAAAAGTAATTATCTCTGCTGATACATGTTGCGGACAATGTAGTCCGGGAAATCCATTCCCTTGCTGTAATACGGACATTTCAAAGGGAAACTGCACTTGGTATGTATACCGGCAATATGGTTATGTACCTTTTACTGGAGACGCAAAGACTTGGGCTGCGCAAGTAGCAAATCACGCGGGTTGGTACCATTCGCCTAGTCCAACAGTTCCGAACACAACCAGGAGCATAGGAGAGCACCGAAATCCTCCGTATGGTCATGTTGCCTACATTACCAGTGGCACCTCTTCGGGAGTTAACGGATCGGAACAAAATTTGTGTGAAACCGGTTGTCCGGTTTACTTTTATGGAAGACTTGTCAACAGGTTTTACGGTTTCATTTACCATATAAAAGATCTAATTCCATAAAGTTCGTATTCTACAATGGACAATAAGAGGAGAAAATTATGAAATTAACGAAGATGGTTTTGTTTACTGTTGTTCTACTTCTGATGTCAGGTTGTCAAAGCCCAAGACAGGTTACAGAAACAGAGATGTTCACTCAGTCCGTTCAGGCTGACATTCCCGCGACCACACAACCTCCCACACTGGAACCAAGCGACACCGCTACACCTCCACCGACAGAAAACCCAACACAAACACCAACTGAAACCCCCACGGAAGAGCCTGTGCAAGTAGATATTGATATTGTCGCAACCTACACTGCCGTCGCAGTCGATTACGAGTCACGTTTAGCAACGATGATGACTTCAGTGCTGGAGTGTGAACCAGCTCCCAGAGAGAGCGGCTGGCAGGATTATCGCATCGATCAGGTTGGACTAAGCATGAGCGTGCCTGCAGATTGGACCATGCCTTATGATTACAGAGACGCTGTTCCAGACCCTGTTGTACCCGGACAAAGAAAGCCCATCATGTTTCGTGTCGAGCAACTTGGACAGGCTTCTATAGGAGCTGGCGGGGGGTACGCCGAGGGGGTATCCCTTCAAATTTGGCGAGAACAAGAAGACGACTTGATTCGATTTATTACAGAGTTGCGTAAATGGGAGGCTGAACGCTTATCCCAAGGGAATATCATCCTGCCTGTGCCTTATATCAACTCAATCGCGAATGGTCACCCCGCAGCGATCTCATATTCCCCTGAGTATGATACTGGGGAACGCGGAGGAAGATGGGCGACTATTATTGTTGCCACAAAGATAGGAGATCACGTGATCATTATGAACTTCGAAGCAAGAAGCGGATATGACCCTACAGAGACGCTTTTGACCATGCTTTCTAGTTTGAGGATTGATGGCGTGGAAGGCGGAGTTACTGATATCAGTGAAACCGTCCTCTGCCAGGCGCAACTGTATACTTGCTTGAAGCAGTGTCCTGTTTATGAGCTTACCATTCCGGATCTCAGCGGCATTAATCCGTAATGGGCAAACACTGTTTGTGTGAGGTAGCTGAAAGTGATAGCTCATAGCTGATAGGAGAAAAAAACGAGATCGCATCGTTTCACTCGCGATGATGGGGTGATTTTCGTAGGGAATGGTCTTGTACCATTCCATTCACTCGCGATGACGGGATTTGGAGTCAATTGTCATTCTGAACGTAGTGAAGAATCTTGCTTTTCATTATGCTTCTCATTTATTCACCCGGTCAGCTCCTTCGGTACCCTCAGGGTGACAAAATGAAAGGTAGATCGCTCTGCATCTCGCGATGACGGGATTAAAGGCAGATCATCCCACCCCTGCTTCGGCGACGCATCACAATTCTTGACATTAGAACAAGTGTTCTATATAATTAGGGCATGATGGAACACGATCGCTCTGACTCACTGACTCTCTTCAAAATGCCGCTGCCGCCCAAGCGTTTTCTTGCTATCGGCACACACGCGCTCTCGAATCGCATGCTGCAACTTATCTCCGCCCTGGCACTGAGACAGACGGTCACCGTGCTGGATTGCGGCAACCGCTCTAACATGTACGCAGTCGCCAAACTGATCCGCCCCTACACGTCAGACCCGGTCAGCGTAATGAACCACATCCGCCTTTCCCGCGCGTTCACCTGCTACCAGGTTTTGGCGATGATCCGGGCAACTGCCAAAAACCCGCCCCGCGAACCATTGGTACTGCTGGACTTGCTGGCAACCTTTTTAGATGAAGATGTAGAACTTAAAGACAGCCAGCGCCTGCTCACGCACAGCCTGGGTATTCTCGAAAGCATGAGCCACTTCGCACCAGTGGTAATTAGCACGCGCCCGATCCCCGCCATTGCTGAAAACCGCAGCGTTTTGCTTGAGCGACTTAAAGCCAGTGTCGAGATTTGCTGGGAAGAACCACTCCCTCTCCCTGCCGATCAGGAGCGGCAGCTGGCTCTGTTTTAAGTGAGGTAATCATGGGAAGAACCATTGCATCTATCACTCAAACCTGGCAAGAAGAAGAAGCCGCACTCAATCGCTTCAAACGCGCTCTGCGCAAAGACGACCAGGTCCTGCTGGATGAATTGCTGGTAATGTCACGCCTTCACTTGGCTGAAGCCTCTTATGCCTCCAACCTCTACCCGCTCGATATGTACCTGATCGCCATTTTACTGGAGGTCTACAAGCAGCTTAAAGATACCCAACGCAAACTGTACAATCGCGATGTGCTCAAAGACCAGGCACGCCTGGAGGAAGAAGACGTTTTTCTCAAGCTGATCACCAACTACCTGGAAATTTCTTCTGAAAGACAGCAAGTGGAAGCCCCGCCCCAACAAAAGGAGCATGAACTGCAAGTGGCAGAAATCGAGGCTGCCTGCGCGTATACCGACTTTGAAGAGGCGCCGTGAGTCAGACACACTCCTTTACTGGCTGGCTGCTGGACCTCTACCTGAATCAGGAGCAAGGCTTGAGTCTCTGGTTCATCTCCGCGGACGATGACAGCCGCGTCTGCTTCGGGCAGCGTTTTCCGGTCAGCTTTTATGCTGCCGGTCCTAACGAAACCCTGCGCGCGCTCTGGAAGACGGTGTCCGGCCGCCAGGGGGTGCTTTCACTCAGCCGGCAGCGCAAACGAGACGTTTTCGAAGACCAGCTGTTGGACGTGATGGCAATTAAGATGGAATCCCCTGCCAGTCAGATCAAGCTTTTTCACGAAATTGAAGAAATCTTTCCAGACCTGACCTACTATGATGCCGACCTGACCATCAGCACGCGCTACATTGCCCGTTATGGTGCCTTTCCACTGGCCTTATGTCAGTTGGAGGTCGATCAGGAGGGACTGATTCAGTCTATCCAGGTGCTCAATGACCGTTGGGAGCTGCTGCCAGAGTTGCCGCCTTTGCGGGTGCTGAAAATTTGCCCGGATTCTGACCCCACTCGCGGCACTGTGCAGTCCCTTCTGATTCACAGTGACCGTTTTGAGCAGCGGCTGAGCCTCGACTCGCAGGGGCAATACCTGCAGACGCTTGACCAGATCCTGGCTGATTATGACCCCGACATTCTGGTGAGCGACTGGGGTGACAGCTGGCTGATCCCTTTTCTGCTCAAGCAGTCGGAAGAAACCGGGGTCCCACTGCAACTGAACCGGGATACCAGCCGACCAGTGCAGTGGCAAAATGAAACCACCTATTTCTCTTACGGGCACATCATCTATCGTCCGGAGGAAGCGCACCTGTTTGGCCGCTGTCATATCGACCGCAAAGCTGCCATGATGTGGTCAGATTACAGCCTGGCAGGGACACTTGAGATGGCACGTGTAACCACCTTGCCCATCGAAAAGGCTGCCCGCGTCTCGCCGGGTCAGGGCATTTCGGCCATGCAGGTTATTACCGCACTGGAAAAAGATGTCTTGGTGCCCTATCAGAAACGCCAGTTCGAAGAATTTAAAACCGGACTGCAATTGATCCAATCTGATCGCGGCGGCATGGTCTATCAACCCATCATCGGGCTGCATACGGATGTAGCCCAGATTGACTTCATCTCCATGTATCCAGCCATCATAATCCTGGGCAATATCTCCCCTGAAGTGCCGCTGCCAAACGGCTTGACCCCGGCACATGAAGACCTGGGCGTTGTTCCGCTGACGCTCAAACCGCTCTATGAAAAACGAGTCGCCATTAAACAGAAAATCAGGACTTATCCTGAGAAGCACCCCATGGTAGCCCACCTGAAAGAACGCGCTCAGGCACTCAAATGGCTCTTGGTGGTTTGCTTTGGATTTTTGGGCTATAAAAACGCCCGTTATGGGCGCATTGAGGCACACGAAGCCGTTACCAGGGGAGGCCGCGAAGTTCTCTTGCGCGCCAAGGATGTTGCGGAGGAGGAGGGCTTTGAAGTGCTGCACATGTATGTGGACGCGCTTTGGGTCAAGAAAAAGGGCTGCAACAAACCGGGACATTTCACTGAGCTGATAAAAAAGATCAACCACCGCACCGGTCTGACTATAAATCTGGATGGTGTATACCGCTGGGTGGCTTTTTTACCTTCCAAGGTCGACCCTCGAATTCCGGTCGCCAACCGCTATTTCGGCGTTTTTCAGAGCGGCGAGATCAAAGTACGTGGACTGGAAGCTCGCAGACGCGACACACCCGTTTGGATCGCTGGCGTGCAGAGAGAAATGATCAGCCTGTTGGGACGAGCCTGCACACCATCGGAGCTTAAGAGCTGCCTTCAGGATGCTTTTAACTGCTTTCAGCAAGCGCTTCAGGACTTGAAGTCCGGCCTGATCCAACCGGAACAATTGGTGATCAACGGTAAGGTCAGTTACGCGCTGGAAGCTTACAAGGCCTCAACCGCGTCAGTGCGGGCTGCCAGGCAAATGCAAGCGGCCGGCATGGCTGTCAAACCCGGTATGCGGGTGCGATTCGTCTACACACGCGGTGAACCAGATGTTGTTGCCTGGGATCTGGGAAGCCGGCTTGAAGTGGATGCCCTCGATTTGGATAAATACGTGGAGCTGCTTATTCGCGCCGCCAGTTCTGTGTTGTCTCCCTTTGGTATCCCAGCTGACATCCTGCGTGAGTGGAGCTTGTCAGAGGGTTTACAACTTCACCTGCCCGCAACGTCTTATTTGGAAGCAAATGAGGGCTGACAAGAAAGATTCCATCCACTAGGGAAGCAACCGAAAAGGATATGATCTGGTGCCCAATTTGCTTTTTTACTTACTTGAAAACTTGCCGTTTGCTATTTAGGTCAATTTGAAAAGTGGCTATTTTTTATTTTATTTATTTGTGGCTATGCGCATTGACCCAACTGAAAAGGTCGAACCAACTATAATGATTTCCTGAGACAATATTTCTCGTTTTAGTTCTGGTATTGAGTTATACACCGTGCTAAGATAAAATCATTATATGAAGAAGAAGACCCCTATCTACAAAACCATTCGGGCGGATTTATTACAGGAAATTGTGGATAGTAATTACTCTTTCAGGCAGTTACCGACAGAAGCAGAGTTGTGTGAAAAGTATGGCGTCAGCAGGATGACGGTAAATAAAGCCCTCAGCATTCTGGCTCACGAAGGTCTTATTCGTCGTATTCCTGGTAAGGGGTCGTTCGTCAACACCACGGAAATTAAAAAGAAAGTTGCCGAGCCCAGAAGTTTCAGCGAAGATATCAATACGGTTGGTGGCATACCCGGATCGAAAGTCTTGGTGTATAAGAAGTTGTTGGGGAAAGATGCTGAAGACGTCGCTAATATTTTTAGACTAAATGACGATGCCCAGATTTACTACTTTGAACGCTTGCGCAGCTCGGACGGTATTCCAATCGCGATCACCCGCACCTTTATCTCCGGTGAAGTGGTTGAAGAACTTCCTCAGCATGTGCTTGAAGACTCGCTCTACAAATATCTGCGGGAAGTTCTGGGGATATTCCTCAAGTGCTCCGATTATCAGATCCGGGCGCGGTTGGCAAGCCCACAGGAGAAGATTTTGCTCCAGTCAGGGGAAGAACCGCTCCTTGAGGTCAGGCACATTTCTTACACTCAGACCGATATCCCCTTTGAATATAACGAATCAGCTTATCTTGGGAGCAAATTTCTTTACGTCTCGAGCACTGCCTATCATCCTCGTTTTAAATATTTCGAAAGCGGCGAGGATATTTGACGCTCATTCACCGATAGCATATAATTATTTGTTTGAGGGGAAGTGCTGGAATTGGCAGACAGGCATGACTTAGGATCATGTGCGGCGACGCGTGAGGGTTCGAGCCCCTCTTTCCCCACTTCACAATAAAACCAAAGAGGTATACATTGAAAATTGAGAAAACTTTTACAGATGACCATCAGGTCCGCGTCAGGGCCGAATTCGAGCAAGAAATCCTGGAAGGCTTCAAGCGCAAGGGTGCCCGCGAAATCGCCAAAAACACGCGTATCCCGGGCTTTCGCCCTGGCAAGGCTCCATATTCTGTGGTTGTCAACCATATTGGTGAAGCAGCGATTCTTGAAGAAGCACTTGATCTGATGCTCAACGATGTTTATCCCAAAGTGCTCGAGCAGGAAAACATCGAACCTTACGCACCCGGCAATCTTGAGGAGGTCCCCTCGCAGGAACCCCCAATTTTCGAATTCCTGATCCCCCTCTATCCAGAAACCGAACTGGGCGATGTTGATAGCCTGAAGAAGGCTTATGAGCCCCCGGTCATTACTGACGAGGAAGTCGAAGACTCCATCACGCAGATGCGTCGAAACTACGCCAATATAATTCCGGTCGAGGGCGCGGCCCAGGTCGGTCAGCTGGTCTATATGACCATTGAAGCGGTTGATGAAAACCCAAAAGACCCGGAAGAAGTTGTTCTGGTGAAATCAGCCCCTCAGCAAACGCTTATTCCGACCCCGGAAGAAGAAAAGGAATCTGAATGGCCATTCAAAGGCTTTGCTCGGGAACTAATTGGCAAACAAGCGGAAGATCAGTTCTCAATTCCCCATACCTATCCTGATGATGAAAGACACGGCAGTTTTGCCGGAAAAGATGTACGCTTTGACATCAATATTCAGTCGGTGAAAGAACTGGAACTCCCTGAAATCGATCAGGAATTTTTGTCTACTATCGGTGGTTTTGAAAACGAGGCTGCCCTCAGACAGGCTGTACGAGAAAAACTGGAAGCCGACCAAACCACAGAATATGACAATAAATATTATCTTGAAATCGTCGATACCCTGCGCGAAGGGGCGACCCTGAAATATCCGCCCCAGATGATCGAGGACGAAGAAGAGGAAGTTTTACACCGAATTGAACACGACCTGGAGCACAGGGGGCTTGACCTGGATGTGTATTTGAAAATCCGCAAACTTGACAGAGACCAATTCCTTGAAGATGAAGTCAAACAAACCGCAAAAGAGCGGCTGGAGCGGTCTCTGGTGATGGATGCCATCTCCAAGAAGTACGATGTCAAATTCAGCAAGGAAGACCTGCAGTCGGCGATCTCCGCTGTGATCAATTCCCTGTTAATGAGTGGTGAATACGAGCAAGCCGAAAAAGAGCTGGGCAAAAAGCAATTCACCGAAGCCATCACCAATGAGGCCGCAAGTAACGCGCTTGAAAACGCCATCCGTAAGCAGCTGAGAACCATCGCTGCCCCGGAATCGATGCCTGCAGAGGACGAATCAGCCAATGAAGAGATCGTGGAGGGTGTCATGGATGCGCTGCAGGCTGAACCAGAAAGCGCGACTGTCGAGACCGAAGCAGATGAAGAGCAGACGCAGGAAATGCCTGAGGAACCCTCAATATCGGAAGAAGAACAAGACTAACGCTATTCTAATAATGCGCCTGTAAACTGATAGGAAAAAGGAAACAACTATGCAAAAACATGACTTTCAATCAGTGATACCAATGGTGGTTGAACGAACCTCCAGCGGCGATCGCGCTTACGATATCTACTCATTGCTGCTCAAAGAGCGAATTATCTTTGTCGGTTCGGCTATCAATGACCAGGTTGCGAATGTGGTTGTCGCCCAGCTGCTCTATCTGAGCCAGGTCGACCCGGACAAATCGATCCAGATGTATATCAATTCTCCCGGTGGTTCAATTTACGCGGGCATGGCCATTCTTGATACTATGCAGATGATCCCCAACACCATCAGTACGGTCGCGGTCGGCGTTACCGCTAGTTTTGGCACCGTCCTGCTTGCCGGTGGCACAAAAGGACAGCGTTATGCCCTGCCCCACGCCACCATTCACCTGCATCAACCTCTCGGCGGGACCGAAGGCCAGGCTTCTGATATTGAAATTATGGCCAAAGAAATTCTGCGGCTTAAGACTGAGCTGAACAAGTTCTTCTCAGATGTAACTGGTCAGCCGCTTGATGTGATTAAAAGAGATACAGATCGGGATTTCTATCTGACCGCCGAACAGGCAGTCGAATACGGATTGATCGATAAAGTATTAATCCCCCCTCAAAAGTAAAATGATCACCGATCATTTTACAAAGGTCAAAGGCCTCATCATTGATATGGATGGGGTTCTTTGGCATGACAACGAGCCCCTCGGCGATCTGCCGGGTATTTTCGCAAAAATCCGGTCTCTGGGGCTCGATTTTGTTCTCGCGACCAACAATTCCAGCAAAACAGTGAGCGAGTTTCAGGAAAAGCTAAAGGGTTTTGGTCTGCAAATCGACTCCAGTCGAATCGTCACCAGCGCCTTGGCTACTTTCCAGTACCTTAAGGAATCTTACCCTGAAAATAAAGTGGTCTATATCATCGGTTCAGATTCGTTCAGGGACGACGCGCGGAGCAAAGGTTTCTCAGTCTTGCTGGATGGTGAACAGAAGCAAGCCGATTTCGTGATTGTAGGGTTAGATTTCAAGTTGACCTATGAGAAAATCAGCTACGCCGCACGACAAATTATCCACGGGGCAAAATTCATTGCGACCAATACCGACGCGACCTTCCCGACACCGACAGGGGTAATTCCCGGTGCCGGCACAATGGTAGCCGCCGTTCAGACGGCCTCCGGCGAAGAACCGCTGGTCATTGGCAAGCCCGCAATCGGTCTGTACGATCAGGCAATGAAAGTGATGGGTCTGAGCCCCGATCAGGTATTGTGTATAGGGGACCGCTTATCCACCGACATCCTCGGTGCTAAAAATAGTGGCTTTGCTTCCGCTTTTGTCCTTTCAGGGATCAACTCTCTTGAAGACCTCGAACAGTGGGAATCAAAGCCCGACATAATCGTTGACGACCTTACGGCATTGATCTATGGATAAACAATTGATTCTTGATCTCAGCAAAGAAGAACTGGCAGTAGAGCTGAAAAAGTTGGGGCAGCCAGGTTTCAGAATTGACCAAATATTAAGAGGTGTCTACCAACACCATTATCAAAGTTTTTCAGATTTTGGCAACATCCCTAATACCCTCAGGGCTGAGCTGGATTCTAGGTTTCTGATCGACCCGATTGCAGACAGCAAATCGGTCACCTCCCGAGATAAACGAACAGTTAAGTATTTGTTTGAAGTCCAACAAGGCAATCGCATCGAAACAGTCTTGATGAAGTATGCCGACCGTAACACTGTCTGTGTCTCTACCCAGGTTGGCTGCCCGATGGGCTGCGTTTTTTGCTCTACAGGTCAGATGGGTTTCATCCGTAATCTGAGCGCAGGAGAAATTTTGGCGCAGGTCTTGTTTATCATGCGCACTTTGGAAGCCGATGACGAGAAACTTACCAATCTGGTTTTCATGGGGATGGGAGAACCTTTTCTAAATTATCAGACCGTTATGCAATCGATCGATAGTCTGACCGACCCCGATTTGTTTAATTTCGGAGCCAGACGCATCACCATCAGCTCCGTC
>JBBAES010000018.1:0-20799 GCA_041655815.1 Anaerolineaceae bacterium | reverse complement strand
CAAGCAGATAGGTCGCGTCATTAAACTGGACGCGGTTATCGTCGACAAACAGCTGGGTCCACCTATCACAGCTGTTGTGCAGCACCATGCCGTCCCAACCCGCGCGTTTAAGCGCGATGGAGAACCAACTGCCAGAGAGGCTGTCACCAACAAAACCGGTAAGGGGTGATTTTGAGGCTAAGCCAAACTTGCCTCCTACGGGAACAGGGGTTCCTGTAAAGATACCATTGGCGAAACAAATTGGGTTGCCGTCATCCAGGGGGTCACAGCCTGGGACAATGTTTTCCCACAGCAGGCGGGATGCCATCGAGACACCGCCAATCCAGAGCTTGTACCACTCTTCAGGTTTTGTTTCGGCCCAGTTCTTTTTTGTTTTTAGATCGATATGTAGAATTTTTCCACTATATCCGTACATAATCACTCCTATCTGGAAATGAAATTAGGTGAGACGTCGTGCTTGAATGCGAAATAGAATCCTCTCCGCGTTATGATATTGCGACAATTCAAAGAATTCATATATTGGAAAAGTATAACCTAAGTGTGAAAAATCAGTGTGGTTTAAAACGCAATAAGACTTGTCAATTTGGAATTTAGAAGTAATTTCCCTCGTTACATTGCTCAATAAATGAGCAATAATGTTTTTTTGGGGTGACGCAAAAACACAACTTGATACCATGAAAAAAGAAAGTCGATCGTTTTCGTGAGAGGAACGACTAAGGCCAGTTACAACTCGACTTAGTGAAATTAAGTTTAAGACCAGTCTTACAAACCGATCTCCAGCAACAATCTGGATAAGCTCTCTTTGGCGTCGCCTGCCAGTAAAACGGCCTTATTGGGGTCAGCCTGGTAGAGGGGGTTATCCACACCGGCATAGCCGGGTTTATCGTCATAATTGAGCAAGATGATGTGTTTGGCCTCCTCAACATTTAGAATGGGCATGCCATAAATTGGCGTGCCAGCAGCGGTTCGGGCCGCCGGGTTGACCACGTCGTTTGCTCCCACTACTAAGACCACATCAGTGCGCGCGAATTCAGGGTTGATTTCGTCCATCTCGCGCAGTTTTTCGTAAGGGACGTCAACTTCAGCCAATAAGACGTTCATGTGACCGGGCATACGTCCGGCAACAGGATGGATGGCGTAATCGACAGTTTTGCCCGCGTTGCTTAGCAAATCCGCAAGCTGTTTAACCAGGGCTTGGGCCTGCGAAAGCGCCATGCCATAGCCGGGCACGATGATCACTTTTTCGGCAGTCCTCAACCAATCGGCAGGACTGCTCTGAGACGTACTGCTCGTAGTTTCTGAAGGAGTTTCTGCTTGCTGCAAACCCAACAGCAATTTTCCAAGGGTTTCTTTAGCGTCTCCTGCCAGCAGAACGGCCTTATTTGGGTCTGCGTTATAGAGGGGGTTATCCACACCGGCATAACCAGGTTTGTCGTCATAATTGAGGAAGATGACGTGTTTGGCCTCCTCAACATTTAGAATTGGCATTCCATAAATTGGCGTGCCAGCAGCAGTTCGGGCCGCCGGGTTGACCACATCGTTTGCTCCCACCACTAAGACCACATCAGTGCGCGCGAATTCGGGGTTGATTTCGTCCATCTCGCGCAACTTCTCGTAAGGGACGTCAACTTCAGCCAATAAGACATTCATGTGACCGGGCATACGTCCGGCAACAGGATGGATGGCGTAATCGACAGTCTTGCCCGCGTTGCTTAGAAAATCCGCAAGTTGTTTGACCAAGGTTTGGGCCTGTGAGAGCGCCATACCGTAACCCGGCACGATGATGACTCTATCTGCCTGACGCAAACGCTCGACGGGGCTCAAACTCGCTGGTGTGCCATCGGCTTTTTCGGGGGCTGGCTCGCTTTTTACAACTGCCTTTCGTGCTGCGGTCACTGAAGTCTTACCCAACAAAATATCGACCAATCTGCGATTCATCGACTTGCACATGATCTGCGTCAGAAGCAATCCGGAAGCCCCCACAATACCTCCCACAGCCACTAACAATACGTCCTGGATGGCCAAACCAGCAATTGCACCAGCCACGCCCGAGAGCGAATTGAGCAACGAAATAGTGATAGGCATATCTGCCCCACCTACCCGGATAGAAAACAAGACACCGAATGTCAGGCTGAGCAAAGTTGCTATGATGATCAAAACTGCCTGGTTGACAGGTTGTTCAAAGACCGAAAGTGCAAACAAGGGCACAGTGACCAGCGATGAAACCAGGGTCAGAACAGTCCAAAACTGGTGCGATTTGAAGATTATCGGTTTTTGTGGGAAGACTTTGTGCAACTTTCCAGCCGCAACAATGCTGCCTGAAAATGTCAACGCGCCGACGACAATCGCCAAGCCTGCCGTGATCAGGGAAAAGGTGTCAGTGTGTTTGCCGTTTATGACAGTCAGGATGCCGGCAATCATCGAGGCTACTCCGCCAAACCCGTTAAGTAAACCAACCAGTTGCGGCATCTGGATCATTTTAACATTTCGAACTATCAACAAACCGATCAGTGTGCCGATTAACATGGCTGTCCAGAGCTCAATGAGAGTGAAGAGCTGATAATACCAAAGCGTCAGGACAATTGCCAGAAACATCGCCACGGAACCTATCAGGTTACCGGTGACCGCTCGTTTGACTTTGGTCATCAGCGAGATTCCGAACAGCACCGCCAGCGCCAGTACCACTGCCAGGACGGTATAAACGGTTTGCGAAGGAGGGGTGATCTGGAATTGAGAATTGGAGAAGATGTTAAAAAACGCCATGACTACTTGTCCTTTTCGCTGTGGAACATTGAAAGCATGCGGTGGGTGACCCCGAAGCCACAGACGACATTGACCATCGCTAACGCAATTGCAATCAAACCCAGCAACTGGCTTCCTAAACTGATTGCCAGAGCGGTTACCACCAGGCAGCCCAAAACAGTTACGCCCGAGAAAGCGTTCATGCCAGACATGAGCGGCGTGTGCAGCATGCTGGGCACGCGGTTGATTATTTTGTAGCCAACAAACGCGGCAACTAAGAAAACAAGTAGAAGAATTAATTGAGTAAATTCCACGAAACCTCCAAAATTAATCACTAAGGGGGTTTTTGGCCCCCATAAAGGGTTTGCATGTCGAAATTTAGTCGAGCAAAAAAGCTTCCAAGGTGCCCTGATGAACGACCTGACCACCGTAGGTGGTGAGGGCTTCGCGCACAATTTCGTCTTCCATGTCCAGGTGAACCTGACCGTCCTTCACAAGGTATTTAACCAGATTGAGCACGTTTTGCGAGAACATCCAGGTTGAACTGGTCGGTAACATGCCAGGAATGTTTTTAATGCCAATGATCGTGACATGATGTTTTTCTTCCGTTGTGCCCATCGGCGTGATTTCACAGTTGCCCCCCTGATCAATGGAGATGTCAACAATTACCGAGCCGGGTTTCATGCTCTTGACCATTTCTTCGGTTATCAGGATGGGGGCCTGCTTGCCCGGAACGAGAGCAGAAAGAAAGACGATGTCTTTATCTTTGACACTTTCAGCCAAAATTGCCCGTTCTCTAGCCAGATTTTCAGGGGAGAGCGCCTTCGCGTAGCCACCTTCACCCATGGCGTCTTCAGGTGGCACACCCAAATCCACAATTTTCGCGCCGAGTGACATTGCCTGTTCTGCCGCGTCCGGACGTATATCTGCCGCATAGACAACGGACCCCAGCCTCTTGATGGTGGCGATGGCCTGCAAACCGCCCACACCAGTGCCGATTACCAGTGCCTGGGTCGGTCTGATCATTCCGACAGCGGTCGACATCATGGGCATGAAAACAGGCAGGTGGTTGGCTGCCAAAAGCGAGCCCTTGTAGCCGGCACAGGCACTCATGGAAGTGAGCGCGTCCATTGATTGCGCGCGGGAAATTCGAGGAATGCTATCGAGTGTCAGGCTGGTCACGCCACGAGCCGCCAGGTTCTTAACCATTTGATGGTTGACGGGCGCCGCAGGATGGATGAAGGTAATCAGGAACTGATTCTCGTGCATCATGTCAACTTCGTGGAGATTGAGATTACGGTTGAATTGAGGTTCCTTGACCTTGAGAATCATATCCGCGCGATTGAAAATTTCTGAAGGGTCAGCAACGATCTCTGCGCCCGCAGTGACGTAGTCTGGGTCATGAAAATATGCGCCTTCGCCAGCGTCTTTTTCAACCAGAACCTCAAGTCCTATGGCTTTCATGGCTTTAACGGTTTCGGGAGTCCCAGCAACACGTCGCTCACCTGGCATAATTTCTTTGGGTATACCAATAATCATCACATTCCTCCAATATCTGATAGTTTACATATAATCTAACATATTTGGCAGGTCTTGAACAGATTATTGCGTCTTTTTATCCCAGGACAGGTATAGATTTTTCGTTTTGTTTCAATTTGAAAAAGTCGGATTGTATTAACTCAATCCGACTTTTGATTTGATAAGAATGGCTTTCGTGAATTATCGTGAAGTACTTAGCTTAATCATCTCACCTTTTTGGTCAAAGGTCATGCGGGCGAAATGGTTATGACTCTGTGATTTGTACTCATATTGCTTCTTTAAGGTGACAACGTAACGCTGACTGGCTTTGAGCAGGTCGTACTGGTTACGGTGTTCTGCCACCTTCTCGGGGTCAAGGGTGAAGTTGGATAGCTGGGGGTTTATCGCGACTGTGGCGTCGTCCAGTCCGGGCAGATAGTTCCTGATTACAGCCTTGATCTGTCCTAAAATCTCACTGGGCATCTCATCAGCGGCTACCACCAGCTCTTCGGGTGAATCGCTGATAGTCTTGAGTTGCGGAGAGACAGTCGGGCGGATGGCAGGTTTAGTGACTTCCTTGATGTTTCTTGCGGTCGCCAGGGGGTCGCCGTAGAGCACAAACGAGAGTATTGTCTTTTGGTCTTCACCATCCAGGTAACCTTGGTCGACAGTCATTTTCTTCGCGAGGGCTAACTTAGCTTGCATCAGAGCATAGCCAGCCGATTGACCATCCACAACATATTTCCAGAAATGCCAGGCGAGTAAATCTGCAGCAATCAGAGGTTTGCTAACAGAACCGTAAGCGATACAAGTCGAACCGATAAACGCACGGCTACCGCTGGACAAGAAATTGAGCGCGATCGATTCATCAACCGCCTTGTTGAGAATATGCGCGCCATAACAAGCTTCACTCAAAACCAGCGCAGGTGCTGAACTGGATGGGGTGAAGTTCTTTGGCAGCATGGCGACCGGGTATTCGGGACCCTGTTCACGGCGGGTCAGATCTTTTTGTCCATACCATTCCGGAGAGTCTTTCAACCCGTGTAAGTTGAAATAAGCGTATTTGGGATTGCTGGGCAGACCGGCAAGAAGGTTGGTGTTTGTCGTGGGAGGTGAAGTCTTAAGTCCTTCTGGCCGGTCGATCGTTGAAAAAACCATCGAAGAGGGCGATTTCCATACTTCGGCACTGCAGCCCAGGTTATTTGGCTTCTGGATTTGCGCAGTGAACTGCAACAAGGTCCGGCTGAGGGCGTCGAGCCAACGGGCAAAGGGATTGCTTTCTAATGTTTTCTTGGTTTTGACTTTGACATCATATTCATTGTTAAGGAAACGCAATTGTTCCAGCAGGTAGCCGGCATCGTTACCGCGCTCATCTGGCAGCCGGCCGACTGGCCATTGCTGAATGAAATAATTCTCGTCAATCGTTGAGTAAGGATTGTCTGAAGGCACGTTAATATCGCTGTCATCAGTGGGGTTGGGGAGCAAGTGGAAAGGCACTATCTCATCGCCTCCGACGATCAGCAGCGCGCCAATCATTTCTCCGCGAGTTGCCAGAACCTTGTCCAGGTCTGTCAAGGCCAGCTTGAGTTTCCAGGCATCCGGCTTGCTTATGGGGCTGAGGTCGAATTCCTGACTGCTCTGGGGATCATCTGGGACAAAAACGCAACTGTTCCAACCAGGAAGGCTGACGATTTTCAGAGCCAGATCGCGCATGGCATCGATCACGACAGCTGCCGTGTTTTCACCATACTTTTCTACCAAATTCATGCGCGAAGTCATCAGGACATAGCTTGGGAATCGCCCGTCAGTATGCATCAGCTCAGACTTTTTGAGCTTGTTGGCGATGGTGGCAAAATCGGCTTCGATTTCCTCAATGGCTTTCAATGCGGCGACCGTTTTTTCGTCATGAGCTGAGAAGGAGCCTTTGGCGATCATTGGCTCAACATTGGCTTCAGGTAAATCCTGGTAATGCTCAGGCGGGACGTTCGCGATGTCCTTCACGAAAAAGGAGCTGGTCGGTACTTCGGAATAATCCAAAGGATCGTCATCAACATCCTCCTGCTCGTCAAAAACAAAGGAGGATACCTGGTTGGCAAGTGTTGGTTGTTCATCAAGGAGCTCACTGGCAAGTTTATTAACTGTAGGGAGATCGGTTTCTCCTGTGCTGACGAAATCGGATTTGGACAAGACGTTCCAGCCCAATTCGGCTGCGACTTTTGCAGGAACCGGCAGGTCAAGGAAGACTTTGAGGTCTTCCGGCCAGAGCGGTTTGAAACTGTGGTTGGGACCGAGCAGGCGGTTAACAACCTGACCGCTGGCATCGTGGGCAGCGCTCCAGTGCAACCTTTCGACACCCTGCGCGTCCTCACCGTGTTGCAGGTCTGCGATTGCTGCCAATATTTTGATTTGTACGCAAGAAGGCCAACGGGAAGAGTAGATCCCGCTCAAGGTTTGTAAGAGGGTGTAATTGCGATTTTCATGGATGACGCGCATATGGAAGATGGCAGGCAATGCTATCTTGGGATTGTGCGCGAGTGATTCCATAACTGCTTTTTCCGCCATTGCCAGATCACCACTTTCGTAGGCATTGCGGGCTTGAATCAAGGCTGGCAGCCAGCCAACTGTGGCTGCAGCCGCCGAGCTGCTACGCTGAAGATAAGCCTTGGTTGCTGCGACGTCCGGATTGTCGTGACCAGTCAGACGCTCAAGCAGGGTTGCGGCTTCGGTGAACTCCGGATCGTATTGGAGGATTTTCTCGAGATTGGTTGCCGCCATTTCTGTGTCGCCAAGCTCTGAAAGGATGTGGGCGTACATGTAATTGACCAGGAGGTCGCCGGGATAGCTCGCCAGCCAGATTAAGGCAGCCTGGCGGGCAAACTGGAATTCATGATGAGTAATGGCTGTCTGCAGCAGGGTTAGAAATTTGCCTCGGCGGACGATCAGGATTTCATCACTTTTGCGTGCGGAATAGGGTCTCATTTTCTTTTCGGTGCCTCCTGGAGATTATTGACCAGGTTCAAAGCGACGATCGCGGCCAGTTGCCGGCGAATGCTTTGGTCTGAAGGGGAAAGTTGGGCTGCCTGGCGCAGCATGTATTCTGCATTGCGGTAATCACGACTTTCTTTGTAGGCCGTGGCTGCCTGGATATATGGACGGGGGTCCTTCACTACCATGTCAATGGCTTTGTGATAGGTGTCGATAGCGTTATTGACTTCGCGCCGATCCTGGTAGGTTTGCCCCATCTCAAGATAAGCTTCAATTAAACTGGGGTCGAGTTTAAGGGCTTTATCAAGACGAGCTACCGCCTGGTCGAGGTTGCCTTTGAGCCGGTCGATTTTCCCGAGCGCCATTAATGTTTCTGGATTGTCTTCATCTATCGAGAGGCTGGAGGTAAGGTTCTTTTCGGCTTTTTCCAGTTTTCCTGCTTCAATCTGGCAGACTGCCAGGTGATTCAAGACCAAAGGGTTGTCGGGATGAGCATCAGCAAGGTTTTGCAGCGCATTGAGCGCTCCGTGTGGATTTGATTTGCTTTCGAGTTCGATTGAAAGCAAATCAAATGGGATTGAGTCCGCCACCACTGCCTTTGCAGCCTGGATAGTATGTTCTGCAAGGTTCGGGTTTTCGAGACCAATCTCTGCCTTTGCTTTAATCAGCAAGGCCACAGGATGATCAGGAGATTTTTTTAGCGCATGATTGATTTCCCGAACAGCCGAATCATAGTCTTTTCGTGCCAAATGGGATACCGCCATCGAAACAACATATTCCGGATTTTCTGGCGCGAGTTGAGCGGCTTTTTGCCAGCATTGGATTGCGATTTGGTGCTCGCCCAACTGCTGATTGATTTTCGCAAGGGAATCGAGCGCTTCCGGATTTCCCGGGAAGAGATCTGAAGCCTTGCCAAAATAATCTTTAGCTGCGTGGTAATCTTTCTCGAGCAGCTTCACATCACCAAGCAGCTGCCAGTAGTGGGCGGTCTTTGGAGAGACACGCAGCGCGGCTTCCAGGTGAGCTGCTGCCTCGGGATACAGACTGGCATCTTGGTACATGTTGGCAGCATAAACATGCCAGTCTGGCTCATCTGGCCAAATTTGCAAGGCTCTCTCGATGATCGTTGCAGCCAGCTTGGGCTGGTCTCTGGTCGCAAACGCGTGGATGGCTAGTAAAATCGGGTTGTCTGGTTTATCTTCGAGCAGCGATTGAGCGATTGCGGCACTGTAAGCCGGATCGGGATGCAGGTTCATGATCGCACTCTGGATCAAAACTTCAACATCGTCCTCATAGGCACCTAAAATCGCGTCGATGCGCTCAGGATTAACTAGCACCGAAAGCACCTGAGCTGCCTGACGACCGGTGTTCACCAATTGGCTCATCTTGTTCTCGTCGTCCCAATGCCCGCCGAGAACAGCCTGACCAATCTTTAATTCTGGCATCAATTGTGAGGGATTCAAGAAACGACCGGCTACCGCAATTTGTTCTTCTAATAACTCACCCTGATCCTGCTCTGTAAAAAGTTCCGGGGCGTGTCTAGTAATGTGCAATAGCATGGCGTTGTTGTGCTGGCGGTAGTTGTCGCTCAGGTAGGCAGCCAAAAGCCGGTTGGCGATTGGATTGATCCGCACAATTGAAAGCGCGCTGGTGAAGCACCGGTTGGCGATTTGCCAGTTTGAAGCTTCCCAGGCTACGATCCCACAGGCGAGGCAGTCCCAAATCCACTCAAAGTGTTGGGAAATATCGAAGGCAGCATCCTGACGGCGTGTCGCTTCAGCCTCAATGGCTTCCATCGATTGGTTGAGGTACTTCTCGGCGCTTTGAGGATCGCCGAACTCTTGATCCAGAAAGGCGTGAACCGACAAGGTGAACGAATTATCAGCCTTGTCTGCCAGGAAGTGCTCCCACAACATGGCGACTCTTGGGCGGTCGCGCTGGATAATTGCATCCAGGCAGAGGATTTGCACCAATCGATAAGTGTTGTTCTTATCGTTTGATTGAGAGCTGAGGTAGTTGAGCATTCCTTCAAGCTTCTGGCTGTTGTGCAGTGTCAGGGCCAGGCCTGCTTGCAGTTCGATGAGCTCCTGGCTGACCGGGTCGTGTTTTTGAGCAAGATCTGCGTGTTTTTGAGCAGCAATCAGATCGCCAGTGATTCTTTCCAGTTGAATTGCCCGCGAATAGATACCAGTTTCGGTATAAGCCGGGAAATTGGAAGGGTCTTCCGTCTGGGCCCGGTCTAGAAGGCATTCGTTATCGCTGTTGAACTCTAAATCCCGCACCAGGGGAATGATGCTCTCCAATGCCGGCAAAAATTGACGGTTGGCTGTCAGAACGTCACAGAGTAAGACCGAATAACAGGGATGATTGCCCAAGGATGCGGATAACTCCTGTGTCAGTTGTAAGGCGGCGGCTCCGTCACCCAGACGTAGAATAGAATAGACCAGATTGAGAGTCTCCTGGAAATCAGGTGAAGGGTTGCCCGAGATGGCACGATGGATGATGGCTGAAGCCTCATCGGTCAGGTTGAGGTGTAGGTAGAGATTTGCGACGTCTACGTACTCCTCCGTCACGATGCCTTCGAGTGTGAGCATTCGGTCCAGCGTATTCTTAGTTTCATCCAGGTCATTCATGCGGGCATAGGTGCGTGCCAGGGTCAGGTAAAGTGTTTTATCCTCGGGGCGTAGATGGATAGCATCTTTGAGGATCTGGATAGCTTCTCTTTCGTTACCATGATCGCTCATAAACCCGCTGAACCAGAGTATATTCTCAAGGTCAGATGGAGCTATTTGAAGGCTTGCGCGGGCAGTATTAAACGCCTCCTGTTCTAAACTGGATTTCAAATATGCATCAGCGAGTACGTGGCGGGTCTCGAGGTCATCGGGGTCTACAAGCATGGCTTCCTGTAAAGAAGCCAGACTGATGTCGTGCATTCCCAGTTTAGAACTGATTTTCCCGATTTGCAACTGGAGGTGGTGGTAAGCCCGCGGTGATTTAGCTTGCGGGCTGTCGAGTAACCTGAGGTAGCTCTCATAAGCCGGCTCGTTATTTCCGACAGCAGCGTTCATGTCCGTTGACAGTATGGCGAGATCAAAATCTTCTCTCAGTTTGTCATGATTGTTCAATAACACGTCCAGCAAGCCTTCCAATTCTTTGATGTTAGCATCAGCGCGCTGGCTGGTTAGTTTCAGCAGGCAATTAGCATAGGAGAGCAGAGTATCTTCGCTATGAAGAGAGTTCCAGGAAAACTGCAATAGTGGTCGGGCGCTCTTGGGATCATCCATGGCCAGGTAGGTCTGGCCCAAAACCAGGGCTAATTCCGGGTCACTGGCAAAATCATCTTCCAACGGCTCAAGGATCGTCCAGGCATCATCGGTATAGCCTTGCTTGAGCAGCGCGCCTGCAAGCGACTTGCGCACCTCAAGGTTGTTCGGGTCATTATCAAAAGCTTGCTTGAGGACAGCGATAGCATCGGTTGTTTGGTCATTTTCAAGGTATAGCTTGCCGAGAGCGCTCAATATCTGAGGGTCCCCAGGGAGCGCTGCCTTGGCTTTGCGTAAAGCCTGAGTAGCTTTTTCGTTTTCTCCCAGCTCGGTCCAGATTTTAGCAAGCGAGAGCCAGCTGGCAGGTTTTTCCGGCGCGACTTCAGAGGCACGCTCCAGCAGTTCAATCGGACGGGATTTTTGCCCTGAATTAATCAGAGCTTTGCAAAGTATCACCAAGGCTTCCCCATCCAACTGGTCGCGTGAGAGGAAATTCTCGGTAATTGGGATGGCGATTTCTGGTTTACCAGATTTGATGGCGATCTCCGAGTAAGTCAAAAGGTCCTCGCGGGCCGGCTGATCTGTTTGATCGATCAGTTCCTGATAGATTTCAAGAGCTTTGTCTTCCTGCTTGGTTTGCAGGTAGAGTTTTGCCAAATCTCTTTTGTTTGCCTTGTTATCTGGTTCAAATACAGACAGCAGAGCTGAAGAAGCGATGGCATCATCCAGGTTGGCCAGGCGCTGATTAATATTGGCGGCCAGACGAATGGTCGTCAGGTCGTTAGGATCATCCTGTAAAGCTTTTCGTATAAAATCGCCGGCTGTTTTATAGCGTTTCCGATTGAAGGCATATTCTGCTGCTTTTAAATTATCACTTTGAAAGCCAAAGCGGGACGAGGAAGTTGGTAGTGTTTTTCGCTGAAGTGCACTATCTAAGGCTAAATATGCTTCATCAGCCCGGTCGCGCAGTTGAGGGTAACGCAGCGCGAACAATGCGCTGGTATTTTCATCTTCACCTTGGTTCATGAGATCGAAAGCGAAGTCAACCTCATCCTGGCTGACCAGAAATTCGGCATATTGATTGCGGTATTCGCTGTTACTGGGCTCAAGACGCAATACTTCTTCCCAAGTTTTTCGAGCTTCTTCCGGGTCGGAAAGTTCAAGATCCAGTGCCATTTTATGCAAGATGGCGGCCTGGTTGCGGTTGATGGCGTTAAAGGCAAGCTCCATTGCCTGGCGGGCTTTATCCATCTGCCCTGCATATTGGTGCAGGACAGACAGGTTCTGGTAGGTTTCGATGTGGCTATCTGTCGTTCTGGAATCATTTTGGACCAGAAGGCTGTTTGCGAGCAGTTTGGTGAAGGAAGCAGAAGCGACTCCATGAAGCTGTTTCAAAACCGCCACCTTCAGGTTCAGATCAGCGCCACTAAGGAACCTTACAGACAAATCGAACTGTTCATTTTCCGCCAGCGGCAGGTTTTTGAGTAGAGTGACGAGACATTTGGCCAGGTCTGTCGAGTTTGCGTTGGAGGATGTGGAGGTTAATTCTTCCAGAGCGGCTTCAAAATCCGGACACAACAATGGCAGAACGGTCAGACTGGCAGACCAGGCAGACAACCTGGTTTTACCTTCAGTGAGAAACTGGCTAAGACCCTTCCAGCTGGAATGCTTCAGCCGATATTCACGCAGCAGAAGCGCAAGCATTGTGGCGTCCTTTAGGGTGGCTGGTTCTAAACCGGTCATGCGTACTGTTTCAAGTGTTTTGGCTGCGTTTTCAAGCAAGCCTGCGGGAATCGGAGTGAGGAGATTGGTCAGATCCTTGTCGACAAGGCTTTCGTCCAACAAGAACAATGAGATCATGGCTGGGTGCCAGAATTCAAGCTTATTACCAGCGATTTCAAACCATCTTGCCGGCAGCCCATGAACGTCCAGCTCGCGCCATAGCAGTGAATTTTCCCGGTAAGTCTCGAGCAGTTTCCTGCCTGTGGTTTGGTTAAAACGCGAATTAAGCTCTTTCAACAGCCAATCAATAGCCATAATCCATCCTTTCTTATGCTGAATTTACGGCAGAGGTCCGGTGAAGGGTTTGACGAAATAATACGCCCCCGCAAAAAGAACCAGACTGAGAAATACCAGGAAAATCCCGATACCGGTTGTTGATTTTGCCAGGTCGTTCAATGAACCGATCAACAAAGAGGCGTTCCCAACCAGACCGGAAACCCCCTCAGTAATGCCTTTATCCGCGAGCTTGGTAGTCGCGTCTGCTATTGTCTGGATATTGCGATTCATGGCTTGTTTTGCCAGGATAAAGATGCTCAGAAGCAGGCAAACGATGCCCATCGCAAATAGTATGACTGATACGATCAGTACAATTTGATTTCCGCTGTCAAACATAAAAAACCTCCACACAGATTCCTGTTGGAGGTTAAGGTGCAAATACTATGCCAGAGGTAACGGTTGCTGACCGAGTGTCGCCGCCGGGCTGACGAGGTCGAGGGGCAGATGACCGAGGTCGATGGCAGCTTCATCGCAAAGCAATACTGCTCTCTCAAGAGCGTTGCGAAGTTCCCGAACGTTTCCTGGCCAGCTGTAGTTGACCAGTGCTTCCATTGCTTTGGGAGTGACATCCAGGATGTTCTTCCCCATGCTCATGTTAAAATGTTGTAAGAAATAACCGACTAAATCTGGAATATCAACTTTTCTTTCGGATAGGGAGGGCAAGTCCAGGTCGACTACTTTAAGGCGGTAGTAGAGGTCCTCCCGAAATTCGTGTTTGGCGATCATTTCCTTAAGATTGCGGTTCGAGGCTGCCACGACCTGAACGTCTACGCTGATCAATGTCTTTCCGCCAACTCTTCGGAAGGTGCGTTCTTCCAGTGCGCGAAGAAATTTTGCCTGCAGTTCAATAGGCATGGAAGAAATCTCATCCAGGAAGAGCACACCATCATCTGCGATCTCCATCAAGCCGTTGCGCCTCTGCGTCGCGCCGGTGAAGGCGCCGGCTTCGTGACCAAACAGTTCCGATTCAAACATGGTTGGCTGGATTGCCGGGCAGTTTACATCAATAAAAGGCTTCCCGGACCTGGGTCCGCTCTCGTAAATATATCTGGCGAGCACTTCTTTTCCGGTGCCGGTTGGGCCAGTAATGAGTGAAGAAACAGAAGCTTCCGCTGCCCGGTGAGCCAGCTCGACGAGCGCTTTCATGCGCGGGGTCTTGCCAACGATAAATTTATCCAGGCTGGCCTTACCTCTCAAATGGTTCAATTCACGGCGCATAGCAACCACTTCTGAAGCACGTTTGACCGATTTGCTTAGCTCCAGCAAGTCGAGCGGCTTTTCCATGAAATCCTGGGCACCGTTTTTCATCGCTTCCACAGCCATGCCAACTTCACCGTGAGCAGTCATGATAATAACCTGGGGTTTTCGGGGCTGCCGTGCGGTTTCGGCCAACAAGTTGGGTCCGTAGCCATCCGGAAGCTGAACATCCAGGATGATGATATCAGTTCCATCCTGGCTCAGAATTTCGCGGGCTTCTGTGAGCGTGGCTGCTTCCTGCACTTCATAATTCTCAGTTCTAAGGAACTCAGAAACAACCATGCGAGCGGTTTCTTCATCGTCTACAACAAGGATTGATGCTGCCATAATTTCCCTTCTTACGCTCTCGGTAGAAGCACGTGGAATACACTGCCTCCAGGAACGCTTTCAACATAAATATTGCCCTCGTGGGCGGTGACGATCCGTTTGGTGATCGCCAATCCGAGCCCGGTTCCACTTGACTTTGTGGTCAGGAAAGGCTCAAAAATGTGCTCAACCAAGTCTTCCGGAATTCCAGGACCTGAGTCGGCAATGATTATCTCACACTGTGGCGGGATGATGGCTGCGGATGCCTGTTTTATTTTGACATTCAGACTGCCGCCGGTGTCTTCCATGGCCTGGATTGCATTGCTGATCAGGTTGACAAAAACGTGTTCGATTGCCCGCGGATCGACTTTAACCAGCAGCCTTTCAGTCGGAGCGCTGAAATTGTAAGAAACATTTAACCTGTTCATGCGCGGTGCCCAGCGGTCAAGGATCGAGGGGATCATCTCAGCCAGGTCAAAGGGTCGGATTTGATACTCGATTGGTTTGGAGAATGTCAGTGTCGATTTGACCAGGTGGGTCACCCGGGCACAATCGTTTTGCAACCTTTCAACCAGATTGGCATAGGGTGCATCGGGGGACATTTTCATGCCGATCAACTGCAATCCAGTCGAGATGCTGTTGATGGGGTTTTTAACCTCGTGTGCAAAAATGGCTGAAACCTCGCCCAAAAATGCTCGCTGCTCTAAATGCTTGGAATGGACGCGAATTTTTTCGCTCTGACTCAAGTCGCGCAAGATCAGGATGATACTGCGTACCTGCCCATCTTCAGTCACCGGTAAACACAACACCTGGGCTGGGAACCTGGCTCCCAGACGGGTGTTGAGATTGAGATTATCGCCCACCAGGGTGGGGATGCCTTGCTGGGCGTTTTTATAGAGGGTTGAGAGCGTCTCGTTGCCGATCAGGACCATTTCTGCCCGTTGTTGAAAAACCTCTTTGCTGGCATAGCCGAGCATCGATTCTGCCGCCGGATTAAGCTCAGCTATGCGCAGATCCGGGCTGAGGACAATGACACCTTCCTCCAGGTTGTCAGCCACAGTTTGCTGGATTCGGGCAAGTCTGCGTATGTTGCGCATAGTCGAGCTGGCTTGCTCCAGAGTGGTGAGGTTTTTTAACGCCGAACTGGCATGCATACCGAGAAGATTCAGGTACCGCAGGTCCTCGTTGTCGGGCACCAGCCCGAAACCGCCAGCCAGGATCAATCCCTGCATTTTGGAGTTTACAGTTAGCGGAATGCTGAAAAGATAATTTGCTTCAATTTCTCGGGCAATTCTTTCGAAGTTCGACAGGGTTGGTTTGCCCTCCCGCCACAAAACGGCCGATTCCAGCTTTGTCTGGCTGTTGAGGCTGGATTCTTTGGGGAAGGAATGGGCAACTTCGGAATTGTGTTCCTGAGCGAGAACAAGGCTTTCATTGTTCCGGCGGTAAACCAGGACAAAATCGGGTTTACTGGTTGCGGTGATTATCCTTACAGCTGTTTCATAAAGCTGGGTGACTGTGGGCTGCCAGGCAAGTTCAGCGAGCAAACGAAAATTATCGTAACGATGCTCCTGATCGAGCAGGTCCTGGCGAAATAAGTTCTCCTCTCGTAATGCCGAAAAAACCAGTACTACGACCTGGTTGGTAGGGCTGAGGGAATGAATTCTTAACAAAACCGGCAAAATCTCACCGCTCGAAATTTGAAACATTATTTGCCTGGCTTCGGTGGGGTTGGGGTTGGTATCGATCTCTCCCGGGATTACAGCCGAAAGAATCATCTCTTGCAGTTCGGCTTTGGAATAGCCACTCAAGTCCATGAAAGGCTGGTTGGCCAGAACGAGGCGGTCTTTGGCCCTTAGATACACAACAGCAGCGTCGGGAATCAGATCGATCAGACCTGACTGACTTAAGATTTGTAGCTCACCTGTGAGAGCCGCATCACCTGATTGACTCTGGAGAGATCGGTCCACGGTTTAACCTTGTGAGCTTTTGGAATTAGCGCGTAGATGGGCTGGCAGGATGCCTTCCATGGAACGGTACTTGGCAACGGTCCTTCGCGCGATGGAAATTCCTTGTTCCTCAAGTTTTTCTTTAATTTCAGAATCACTCATTGGCTGATTTTCCTCTTCAATCATTTCCTTAATCACAGTTCTGAGGGCGAGACTGCGATCGAAAAAAATTGACATAGGAACGATTTTCTTGTTCGGCAACTGGATTGTCTTGTCAGAAACCGCCCTCGAGATGGTCGATTCGTGCAAGCCCAGCCCTTCAGCAATTTTGGCTCTGGTGAGCGAAACCATGTTTTTATCACCGCCGATGATGTAGCCTCTCTGGATTACCACCAGTTTTTCCATCAACAGTTTGATGGCATTCGATCGCTGTTGAATACATTTGATCAACAGTGATGCTTTTTCAATGTCCGCTTTCCATTGATCGGCGTGTTCCGAATCGACACTTTTCGCTGACTCTTTGAACAGCTGGTTTACTTTCAGCGTGCCGCGAACCGGTAGAATGATTTCAACGACCAGAGGATTTCCTGGCTTGTCGTTCAGGTAATAAATGAGCACGTCTGGCTGGTGAAAAACTTCTGAGCCGCTTGCGTTGGGGTTGCGGACGTCGCCCCAGTGTGACCTGCCTGGGTAGGGGTTGAGGTTCTCGCTGATGAAGTTTGCGACTAGCTGGATCTGTTGGCTGCTCGATTTCAATGCGCGCGCGATTTCTGTGAAATGGTGTTGACTGAGCTTGGGCAGATAGCCTGAGATCACTTCCTTCGTCAGCGCAGGGATTTCAACGCGTTCGGCAAGACTGTCGATCTGGGCAAGCATGGCTTCAGCCGGGTTTGATGAACATACACCCACCGGGTCGCAGCGTTTAAGCAATTCGATGATTTCTTCGACTTCGCCTGGCAATCGGTGATGGTAACGGGCAACTTCAACAGGAGTGATTGTCAGGAAACCGTCCTCATTGAGGTGATTGAGGATGTAGGCAGCCATCAGACGGTCTTCAACCTTCAAATCGGAAGCTGCTTGCTTGAGAACGTAAGTGGGAAGGTCGACCATCTCCGAGGCGTAAGGCTCATCCAGAATCTCGCTGGTTGTGTTGCCGCTGCCGGTATAAAAGTCTTCGCGCGGGGAAATAAAGACGATGGGTTCGTCTGAATTTGTGTTTTTGGGTTGACTGCAGATGGGGCAGGGGCCTGTGGGAGGGAGCAGCCGCTTGCACATTGGACAGCGGCGTTCCTCGACCAGTTCAAGCGCGGGGTTGGAGGCCAGTTCAGAATCGATTTTTTGCTGCAGCTCAATCGCCGTCAGACTGAGCAATGTCATGGTCTGGGCCAGGTGTGCGGATGTCTGGGTGGTTGTTTGCTGCCATTGGCTTTGAAACATCATTACCTCTTGTGAGCACGGGCTGTGAATAGCAGAGCAAGCCCTATTGCAAGAATTATACCCGAAGAATTGAGCTTGTCATGTGAACGAAGAGTGCTGTTTACGAAACTTGAGGCGTTTGAAATCTAAACGCTGATTGACTATGCATACCACGAGGAACCTTAAAGTCCCCTCATGGCAATAAAAGCATCTAATCAGGGTTTATTGTGTCCATAAAACTTAAAAAAACTACAAATCTTTTTTCCTCGCTTATAATTGAAAGAAAAAGGAGCAAGCTTATCATCCGATATGAAACAACCATCAAAAACTGTCGCTACATTGAAACCATATTTCTTTGCCGGTTTAAAAACTGTCATTGCTGACCTTCAGGGAAAGGGCGTCGACGTTATCCGTCTGGATATGGGCTCACCTGATCTCCCACCTGCAAGTTTTATCATTGATAAATTGATTGAATCGGCGAAGAATCCAAAAAAGCATGGCTATTCACCCGCAGGAGGTTCACCTGGTTTTTTAGACGCAGTCAGCACCTACTATAAGCGCCGCTTTGACGTGGATATTGACCCGAAAACAGAAGCACTGGCATTGATCGGCTCCAAAGAAGGTCTTTTCAACCTGAACCACACCATGCTCAACCCTGGTGATATGGTTTTATTACCGGATCCTTATTACCCGGTCTACCTCTCAGGGGCGCAACTGGCAGACGCTCGTTATCACTTTATGCCGTTGACCAAAGACAATAACTTCCTGGTAGATTTTGAAGCAATTCCCGAAGACGTTGCCAGAGAAGCTAAGATTATGTGGCTTAATTATCCCAATAACCCCACCGGAGCTGTCGCGGACCTTGACTTCTTCAAGCGGGCCGTTGAATTCGCCAGCAAGTATGACATCTTGATCGCGCACGACGCTCCTTACTGTGACCTCTGTTTCAACGGGTATGAAGCGCCAAGCATAATGGAAGTCGATGGCGCAAAGGATGTTGCAGTCGAGTTCAACTCCCTCTCCAAAACCTACAATATGGCAGGTTGGCGGATCGGTATGGCCGTGGGAAACAAGGAAGCCATTCGTCTGCTGGCGAATTATAAGAGCCAGATTGATTCATCAATTTTCATGCCCATTTTGGATGCTGGTCAGGCCGCGCTCACTGCCGACCAGAGCTGGTTAGTCGATCGCAATAAGATCTATGAACAGCGGCGTGACGTGGTTTATAACGGCCTGAAAGACTGTGGTTTTGAAGTGGAATTGCCAAAAGCTGCCCTCTATCTTTGGGCGAAATTACCCTCCAAATTTAACGACCCGGTCAAATTCTGTGCTGACTTGCTTAACGACACAGGCGTCAGCATGACCCCTGGTGTGGTTTATGGGCCCAGCGGTTCAGACTACGTTCGGATCTCGATAGTTATTCCAACCCATCGGATTAAAGAGGCGATTGGCCGCATGCAGGCATGGATCGCGAGACAGTAAGCACTGGAACTTACTAACACTGTGACATTATTGACTGAAGAAAATCACGAAACTGCAATTATGGTGGGTGTCCGCATCGGACATGAGACCCACGTAGGCTTGACCCTGGATGAAAGCATGCTGGAACTGGAGATGCTGGCTGAAACAGCTGGCATCGACGTGCTAGGGTCGCTCACTCAAAATCTTGCCCGGCCTAACTCCCGTACCTATATCGGCAAAGGTAAGGTGGAAGAACTTAAACTGCTTGCTGAAGAGTTGGACGTGGACACGATCCTTTTTGATGACGAGCTTTCTCCACGCCATCAGAGAGAACTCGAAAGTGAGTTTACTCAAGATGTCAAGATATTGGACAGGACTGCGCTGATCCTGGATATTTTCGCCCAACATGCCGACACACGTGAAGGCATGCTCCAGGTTGAATTGGCGCAGTACAAATATCGCCTGCCTCGGCTTACCCGTGCATGGACGCACCTTGCCAGGCAAAGTGGCGGCGCGACAGGTCGCAGCGGCAGCGTTGGCGGTGTAGGTTTGCGTGGACCTGGTGAAATGCAGCTTGAAGTTGACAGGCGCGAAATTAATAAGAAAATTGATAAATTAGAAGAAGACCTGGAGAAAGTGCGCCAACACCGCGAACGTTATCGCAGACAGCGTCGCAAGACCAATATTCCTGTGGTTGCTTTGGTTGGGTATACCAATGCTGGCAAATCGACCCTGCTCAACGCGCTGACAGAGTCAGAGCTGTATGTGGCCGCGCAGCTGTTCGCCACCCTCGACCCTACCACCAGACAATTCGAATTACCAACAGGCGAAACGGTCTTGCTTACCGATACGGTTGGATTCATACAGAAACTTCCGACCGACCTGGTTGCGGCATTTAGAGCAACCCTCGAAGAAATTACTGAAGCGAACCTGCTGCTGCATGTGATTGATGGCTCACACGAAAACGCTGACTCCCAGCGGAGAACGGTTTTAGAAACGCTGGAAGAAATTGGCGCTGGCGAAATCCCTCTTTTAAATGTGTACAACAAAATCGACCTTTTGGATGATGAAAGCCTGCGGGAGTTGAAAGAATCGGCGGATCCTTTAGCCCTGTTCATCAGCGCCAAAGAAAGGACCGGTTTCGAGCAGCTGTCTGCCGCGATTTCTGCCGGGGTCAACCAGGGGTTTGAAAAAATTGTGGTGTTGCTGCCCCACGATGCCGGTCGATTGGTTTCGCTGTTCCATGAAAAAGGGCATGTTGAGACACTGGAGCATGTCGAGGCGGGTGTGCGCATAACAGGTTTGCTGCCGGTAGCGTTGTTTTCGTTCTTTGAAGATTACATTGAGTAAAAAGCGATAATAATTGCCGTCAATCAGCAATGTTTGCAAGGTAATAGCGCTAGAAACAAAAAAACCGGGTGATTAACCCGGATTTTGTTATAGAAGGAAATTGTATAGATCAGTCTTCTTTGCTGACGGAAATTACCTCACGACCCTGGTAGTATCCGCATTTTGGGCAGACACGATGGGGAAGGCGAGGCGCGCCACAATTGGGGCAGTTCACGCTGGCACTGGCCTTAAGGTGGTCATGCGAACGTCTGCGGTCGCGGCGTCCTGGGCTAATTTTTCTCTTCGGTAAAGGTGTCATCTTACACTCCTAACTTGCACTCATATTAATTAACCTTATCATTTTACTCACGTTCTAGATAAAATGCAAGGTCAATAAATGGATCACATGTGAGGAGGTCAGCACATGGTATACACTTTATGAATTACAGTTACGTATTGTACCGGGATAGATCTCTGGAGTTATGGGGGATAAGATATCAAGACATTGAGGTGTA
>JBBAES010000017.1:0-21078 GCA_041655815.1 Anaerolineaceae bacterium | reverse complement strand
GCCTTACTGGAGACTTACCCCTGTGCTTTTCACGTCGACCCTGCTCCTGCCCGGCGATTCAATACACGCGGATTGACTGAGTTTCAAGGGCAAAACTTCAACCCTGACCTGGTGCATGCCTTGAGGGTCTGGCCTTTTCACTTTCAGACCAACGGCTTCTTCGCGCTGAAATTGATTAAGGATGAGGAAATCCCAATTAACCCGTCCAACCCGCCCGCGAGGAATTTCGCCGCCACGGGGTTGACCAGCCTGTCACCTCAGTTAGAACGCGAACTAACCACCTTCATTGCCGAGACATATGGCTTCAATTTTGCAGCACGCCTCTCAGAGTTGAGCCTGAGCTTGCTGCGCAGGGAAAATGCGATCCATTTAATACCTCAAAGGTATTTGAGTAGCTTTTCCAACCTGCCCTACAATGCCATCGGTCTGACGGCAGGTCGATATATCCGCGATAAATTTGAAGCGAGTGTCGGATTCGTCCTGCGGTTTGGAGCGGAGTTCTCCCGCAACATCTGGACAATACCGGAAGACCTGGTTGATCGCTGGATGAAAGGCTACGATATCCGCGGGGACGACCCGATCGGATTTGAGCTCGGAACGGTGATCGCGATACGGGATAGTGAGGGAAATAATCTCGGCGCGGCCAAGTATTCAAGCAAACGTCTGCGGAATCTACTGCCTAATAGGCATATCAACCACTGAGGTGGGTTTTAATTAACAGATAGTTGATATCCCAAACTCGTCTTTTGGAATATACGGCCTTTTTTCAGGCTGTAGAGCGACCAGACTCAATAAAGATGGCTACGCGCAATCGGCTGTTGCTTTTAACGAGGTTTGAGTTGAGGCTTACCCAACAGGCGGTCGCCCAAACTCAAAAGGATGGCACTTCCGGCTAAACAAGCCGTTTCCATTTGCAAAATGCTGTTCCCAAAGGAAATCTGCTTAAAGCCATATTTCTCAGCCAACGCAACTTCAGCCGCACTGAAGCCATCTTCCGGACCGACCAGTAAGACCAACGATCTTTCGCTCTGATCAGCCAAAGGCTGTAACATTTCAGCAGAAATCTGTTGCACGATCGCTGTCCCCTCCCAGGCGATCAATTTCAACCCATGAGCGCTGGTTTGTTTGAGCATACCCTCATAAGCTTTCACCGGCAATAACTCAGGCAGCCTGGAGCGCATGCTTTGTTCGGCGGCTTCCCGCGCGATTGACTCCAGCTTATCCTGACGAGCCCGGTTGGTTTTCAGCTCTTTGACCGAAGATAGAGAGGAGGTGTACGGGAAAAACCTGGCAACCCCTAATTCGGTCCCCTTTTGGACGATCCATTCAATCGTATCGCGCTCAGCAAGACTAAAGGCTACACTCAACTTAATTGCAGGCTCTTCACGACCAGCCTGGTTGTCCATGATATGACCCGTGACCTGTTTACTCCTGGTGTCATCCAGTTGAACAAGATATTCCCAGCCGGAATTATCCAGCACAGTGACGGCATCTTTGTCATTCAAGTGAAACACTTTTCGAATTTTCCTGGACAATTCATCAGGAAAAGTCACATTCCCCTCAACAATTTGTTCCGGTGGTAAGAAGAATCTTTTCATCACCCGATTTTACCTGATAATCCGCTAATCGATTTCATTATTCACCGATCTTATAATACTCGCTCCTACAGCTGTAGCAAATTCAGCGTGTTTCGGAATAATGAAATCCAAATTGTAAAGCTTCGAAAAACCATCAAGGACTCTCTTACCAAGGGATATTTGGGAGAGGTTGCCTGTAATTACCACTTTGTCGAGACTTTGCAGCCTTGCCGCGAGCACCGAAGCCGTTCCAACTGACTGAAAAACCAGATTTACGATCCCTGCCGCCAGGTCCTGGGGCTGAGCCAAATCCGCCAGCTTGCCAAAGTTCGAAGCAGTGGCATCAGCTGTGAGACCTGGAATCTTAGCACTGGTGATATCGCCAACAGTCAAATCGACCATGCCCAAAACACCCTGATCGGCCATTGAGGCAATGGTCTCAAATTCGTGTACATTGAGTATCCTCTCAGCCAAACCTTGTAGTGTCCCTCCGCCGACGCCAGAACCAATCACATGTTCCACTTGCCGGCCTCTGGCAGCCACAATTGAAGTGCCTGTGCCCATGCTGACAACGACAGCTTGGTCCAGCCCGGACAGATAGAGCCCACCCAGACCAACACAATCGAATTCAGGAACGATTTTTGTCGGACAACCGAAGAGATCTCCACTTAACAGCGATGCTCCCACACCGGTAGCATAAATTTGTTCAACATCCTGCAGCTGCTTGCCAGTAACGTTGAGGAATTTCCCCAGACCTCCGCTGGCAGAGGTGAAGGCGTCACTGGCTTTCACCCGAACAAACCCGAACAAGTTGCCATCTTCAAAACCGATGATTTTCGTCGTTGTTCCACCGATATCCAGCCCAATAATCAAAGCCATTTCTACTCCAGTCAGTTTTACCTTGATACTTTCCTATCAGGAATGTAGTATACAATATCCTCAATGGATTCAAAAGATATCATTGAAGAAAGTAGCCCAAGGCATAATTTCCAATACCTCGATCTGGTGACCATTGCCTTTACCGTTGTCCTGGTTCTCAGTAACTTCGCCTCTTCAGCTAAAATCATCGACTGGGGTCTCTCAATCGGCAGTATCCCCCTGGCTTTCGACGCCGGCACTGTCTTCTTCCCTTTTGCCTATATCTTGGGTGACGTCCTAACCGAAGTTTACGGCTATTCGCGTGCCCGCAGAGTGATCTGGATCGGTTTTAGTGCGCTACTATTTACCTTTCTGATGTTTTCGTTGGTGCGGGTGCTTCCCGGGGAACCTCTCTGGCAGGAGACGGTCGGGCAGGGTGCTTTTGAAGCCGTATTAGGAGGAATCAGTTTTGGGGGCATCATCCTGGCAAGTATTTCAGGTTATCTGATTGGTTCCTTCACAAACTCGCTGATTATGGCAGTTATGAAGAAACTGACCGGCGGCAAACATCTCTGGATGCGCACGATCGGCAGCACAATCGTCGGCGAATTTCTAGATTCAGCTGTATTCATCGCTATCGCGTCTTTCACTTCTGTTTTCCCATGGGAATTATTCTGGAGTCTGACCCTGACAAACTACCTATTTAAAGTCGCGATTGAGGTGGTCTTCACTCCCGTTACCTACTGGATTACCAAAAAACTGAAAAAAATCGAAGACGTAGATGTCTATTCAGACCTTACTGATCTGAATCCGCTGTCGTTTTAGCCTTCTCTTTGCGCAATCCTTCAATGCTGACCACATACTCTCCCCGAATTTTTTCAGTGGTAAGTTTTTCGATGATCTCGGAAAGCTTTCCGCGGTAATGTGTCTCAAATTTCTTGGTCAGGTCATTCGAAACTACTGCGTTTCGGTCTCCAAGCACTTCCAGACTATTTTCCAGAAAGGCAAGCAGGCGATAGGGGCTTTCGTAAAAGACCAGAGTATGAGGCGATTCCGCTTCCATGGCGATAAAGCGTTTGCGCGGACCTTCTTTGTTTGGCGGAAAGCCTTTGAAGGTAAAGCTGTGCAGTGGAAGGTCTGCCAATGTCAGCGCCATGATGACAGCCGACGGTCCGGGAATCGATTCCACCTTGATGCCGGCCTCGAGCGCGGCGTGCATCAGCAGGTAGCCCGGATCAGAAATGCCTGGCGTGCCTGCGTCGGTTACCAAAGCGATCGTCTCCCCCTTTTCAAGCCTTTCGATTAGTTTAGGGACGACTTTTCGCTCATTGAAGTTGTTGAGAGCAGTCTGTGGTTTGGAGATTTCATAATGTTTGAGCAGCACGCTGGTCTTGCGTGAGTCTTCGCTGGCGATCAGGTCAACTCGCTTCAGCACTTCCACCGCCCGGTAGGTCATGTCTCCTAAATTGCCAATTGGGGTTGCCACCAGATAAAGCATCGATTGTCTCCTTGGCGCTAATTATACGTGAGACCCGGATTTGAGGGCGACGTGATAGAATTTCTCAAACAATAACAAAGGTTACAACCATGGAAAGAACAGTCCCAATACGCTCATCTGAAGAAATCGATCTTTATCTGCGCACAATTTATTCACTCCTGCGCTCCACCAACGAGGTTTACATCCGCACGCTTGAGGGTGTCCACGCTGGAACCGGTTCGTCCTTGCATATGAGCGCGCTGGGCGACCAACCTGACACCTCCGCGCTGATTTACACCCTGCTTCGCCTTCCGGAGGTTATAACCAGAGTAAACAAGGTCATACTAGGGCAATCGGCAACCAGTTTCGGGGAACTTGGTTATTCGGACGTTGAATCATGGCAGGAAGTTTCGGCCAAGGCCCGCCGCAGGAAATGCTTTTATGATGGTGACGAAACTTTAGCCTGTTACATCGCCTCCCGTTCGGATATTGACGACGTTGTTCCCTGCTTGACAGCCCTGCAAATTGAATGGAACAAACTCCATTTTTTCCTGAACACCATTGATGCAGGCCTGCTTGATGAGGCGCTGCCGGGCAACCCGAAAGCCTTCAGTCAGCTTGGTATGCAGTTACACCTATCTGAAGATGACATCGCCAGGCTGTATACGGTATTGGGGGACCAATTTACGCAGACGTTGAAAATTTTCCGGGCCCGAAAAGCCGATTTCACAATTCAATTGCTCAGTGGTTCCTTAAACGATTACCGTCGTGCTACTGTAAATTGGTGGAATAACATTGAGGAACAGGCCACCCAGTTCAAAAATCGACCGGTTTATTTTATTTCTTCCAACCCCCACAGTATGACCAACCTGCTCTCTGGTTACGCCCTGGGAAAGAAAGATTCCTTGCTGCAGTACATCCACAATAACGAGCCAGGATTAGAAGCAGAATGGGAAGAAATCAACCGGCGGAAAACGCCATCCAACCTCGAAAACTTTTACTATTACTCCATGAAAAAATTCCTGGGTACAGAAGCAGGACAGCCTTATATCGATGAACAACTCCGTTTCGAAAAAGAACGCGGCATCCACCGCATCCCCAGTCGGCATTCATTTGATGTGGAGGCGAACATAATCGAATTAAACAAACTGGACCCGGCAACGATCGATCAGCGTCTTATCCCGACTGATAATGGTTCATCGCTGGATTTCCTCAGCAAAAGCGATGCCCTGATCCTCAATATTGACTATCCACTGGGTTACGCTGCCTATAACTTATTGACCAAAATCGCAGAAAGTGTCTCTGAGATTTTCGGCGTCTATATCATGGGCAAAGCGGCCAGCCTCAATGGCGTTCGTGGGGATGTGATCATCCCGGAAGTGGTTTACGACGAGCACTCCCAAAACACATACATCTTTTCCAACAACTTTACCGCCAAGGACGTTGCCGCCCACCTGACCTTTGGGACCGTGCTGGACAATCAGAAAGCTGTCACCGTAATGGGGACTTTTTTGCAGAACAAAACCATCATGGACGTAATCTACAGAGAAGGTTATACAGACATCGAAATGGAAGCCGGGCCCTATCTTTCGGCTGTTTATGAACTCTCCAGACCCCAACGTTACCCAATTAACCAGATCGTCACCCTCAACAAGCTGACCTTCGACCTTGGCATTATGCACTATGTATCTGACACCCCTTACACAAAGGGCAAGAACCTCGGCGCAGGCACGCTCTCGTATTTTGGCATGGATTCAACATACGCGGTTTCAATCAGCATCTTGCGACGCATCATGGAATTAGAAAAACAGCGCCTCTGCGCTTCGTAGAACCACGCATGTTCTTGAAGGTTTCTGCTGAATCCTCAAGGACAGGCAAGAGCCTAAATTCCTAAACGCTCCCTTAATTTTTCCGCGCTGCTTTTGTATCCAGCCAGTTTTTCTCGTTCTGCTTCAACCACATTGGCCGGTGCTTTTTGCGCGAAGGGAGAAGAAAGCAATTTCTCCAGACGCTCGATGTGGATTTCGGCTTCACTCAGTTCTTTTTCCAGGCGTTCATGATCGGCTTCGCTGTCACCACTTGCTGAAAGGTTGAGGAAGATCTCAATGTCCTCGACCACAAGCGCGGTCATGTTGCCTTGATCAAGCCTGCATTCAAAAACCAGAAAGCCATCTTCCTTCAATCCAGCCAGGTCGATAAGCAAGTTTTTCTGCTCGCGTAAGAAATCAGCCTTCTGTTCACTGACAAAAACCGCTTCGATGGCCTGACCTGGCTCAACTTTATATTCGGAACGCAAATTGCGAATAGAGCGGACGATCTCTTGGGTCAGCTCAAAGTCCTTGACTATGCCTTCTTCCCAGTCCTCCAGAGGCATGTCTTCTGGCCATCGGGCTACGATCAGGTGTTCCTCCCACTTTCTCTCCTTGTTATGGATGATTCTGTTGCTTTCAGAGGCCTTTTTCAGGTAACCGTAGAGTGCTTCGGTAACAAATGGCGTGAAGGGATGCAATAACCTCAGCATCAAGCCGAGAACGTCTGACAGCAGTATGGCAGTGTAAGCGGCGCGGTCGCCACCTTCAGCAAGTTGCCGTTTGGATGCCTCAAGATACCAGTCGGCAAAGTCGTTCCACAAAAATTCGTATACCTGCCTGCCAGCCTCACCAAATTGATAATTTTCGAACAGGACTGTCACGCTGTTGACCGTTTGTTTGGCGCGTGCCCAAATCCAGGCATCTGCCAGGGTCCATATGGGATCGGTCTTAATGGGTTCGTCAACCTTGTCGATCGCATATATGACGAAGCGCCCGATATTCCAGACCTTGTTGGCAAAGTTGCGATTGGCTTCAACCTTTTTAACGCCGACATTTTGGTCGTTACCAGGGCTGGAACCCACCACAAGGGTGAAGCGCAGCGCATCGGTGCCGTATTCGTTCATCAGAACCAATGGATCAATAACGTTATTCTTGGTCTTGCTCATCTTCTGACCCTTATCATCACGCACCATACCGTGCAGATAAACTGTATGGAACGGGACTTTGCCAGTGAATTCGAGCCCGTCCATGATCATACGAGCCACCCAGAAAAAGATAATGTCATAACCGGTTTCCAAGACACTGGTCGGGTAGAAATAGCAGTAATCGGGGGTCTCTTCTGGCCAACCAAAGACTGAGAACGGCCATAAGCCTGAAGAAAACCAGGTATCCAGCACATCCGGGTCCTGCTTGAGCTCGGCTGAGCCGCAGGAAGGGCAATGGGTGGGATCTTCGCGGGACACAATGGTCTCATGGCAATTCTGACAATACCAGACAGGAATGCGATGCCCCCACCAAAGCTGCCTGCTGATGCACCAATCCTGAATGTTTTCCATCCAGTTGAGAAAGACCTTGGTGAACCGCTCAGGCACGAATACCACTTCACCTTTTTGCACCGATTCAGCCGCCTTGGCTGCCAGAGAATCCATCTTGACGAACCACTGGGTTGACACCAAAGGCTCAATTACTTCCCCGCCGCGTTGAGAGCGGGGTACTTTCATCAGATAAGGTTCTTCTTTGATCACCAAACCAGCCTCTTCCATATCTGCCCAAATAGCTTTGCGTGCCTTGAAGCGCTCCATCCCCGCGTAAGGTCCGGCGTTCTCATTGAGGGTGGCATCCTTATTCATGATGTTGATCAGCTCAAGTTGATGACGTTGACCGATCTCATAGTCATGCGGATCATGCCCGGGAGTGATCTTCAGAGCGCCAGTACCGAATTCTTTGGTGACGTATTCATCGCCCACTACCGGAACTCTGCGCCCCAGAATCGGCACCAACACTTTCTTGCCGATGAATTTCTGATAACGCTGGTCATCCGGATGAACTGCCACGCCGGTATCGCCAGGGATAGTCTCAGGTCGGGTGGTAGCAACGGGCAGATAGTCTCCGGAGCCATCTGCCAGCATGTATTTGAAATAATATAGCCGGCCTTCTTCTTCGGAATATTCAACTTCCAGGTCAGAAACAGCTGTCTGCAAACCAGGAGACCAATTGATCATGCGTGGTCCTTGATACACGAGACTCTTTTCGTAAAGCTGGATAAACGCCTCACGTACTGCTTTGGACAGGCCCTCATCGAGGGTAAAGCGTTCTCTTGTCCAGTCACAGGAAGCCCCCAGGCGCCGCAATTGGGCAGTGATCTGACCGCCATATTTTTCTTTCCACTCCCACATCCTCTTTTCAAAAGCCTCCCGACCGATTTCTTCTCTGGTAGTGCCTTCTTTACGCAGTTGGTTTTCGACCTGAAGCTGCGTGGCGATGCCGGCATGGTCTGAGCCCGGCACCCAGAGCGTTGGCTCACCTTTCATGCGGTGATAGCGGATCATGATGTCCTGAGTGGTCACAAACAGGGGGTGCCCCAGGTGCAGGGCACCTGTGACGTTGGGAGGAGGAATGACAATTACAAAAGGCTTGATATTGGGGTCATGCCCGGGCAGATTGGGATCATTGGTTGGCTTGAAATAACCCTTTTCTTCCCATTCCTGGTAAATTTTTTCTTCGTATTCCTTAAAATCATATGCTTTTGGCAGTTCAGTCATTCTTACCTCTCGTACAGTATTATTATTATTAATAAAAAAACTTTCGCTTTATCAGAGGGCGAAAGTTGCTTCCGTGGTACCACCTCAATTCGGCCGTAAGACCGCACTTGGGTCGAGCGTTAACGGGCTCTCCCGGGAAGGTCTATTCTCCAGCGATTTCTTCTTCCAACTTGCTCCGGCGACTTCAGTTTGTGGTTGTTGTGGGCTTCTCAGCATCTGCCCTTCTCTGACAGTACCTGCAAACGTACTACTCCGTGAGGTTATTTTACACTAATTTTTTCAGCTTGGCACTCATTTTTGCAAAACGTACCAGGTTGTTGTCTTTGGTTGATTGGGGTGGTAAAACCACCTACTTATCCATCGTGATGACCTGGTCACACCAACGATGCCAGCCATCAAACTTATCTTCGCAAATTTTACGGCCTTCCCCGGGGCAATTCAATCCCATCAACTCAAGATCAGCATCCACCATGATGCGGACCAATTCGTGAAATTTTACTTTGGGTTTCCAGTCGAGATTTTCGTTGGCTTTTTTAGGATCAGCAAGCAGATAATCCACTTCGGTTGGGCGGAAATAGCGCGGATCGATTTCCACATATTTCCTCCAATCCAGGTCAACATAGCCGAAAGATTCATCCAAAAAATCCCTCACGGAGTGAGATTCGCCCGTGCCAAAGACATAATTGGTGGGTGTGTCTTGCTGCAGAAGCTTGTGCATGGCTTCCACGTACTCCGGGGCATAACCCCAGTCACGTTTGGAATCCAGATTGCCCAAAAAGAGCTTGTCCTGCTTCTTGGCCAGGATGGCAGCCACAGCCCGGGTGATCTTACGGGTCACGAAGGTCTCACCTCTGCGGGGGCTTTCGTGGTTGAAGAGGATACCGTTGACAGTATACATGCCATAGCCGTCGCGATAGTTTTCTACCATCCAATAAGCATAGAGTTTAGCGACTGCATAAGGGCTTTGAGGATGAAAGGGTGTAGTCTCGTTTTGGGGTGGCTTAGCTGAACCAAAGAGTTCGCTGGTAGAAGCCTGGTAAAACCGCGTGCCCTTACCCAGACGACGGACAGCTTCGAGCATTCGGGTAGTGCCCAGACCGGTGACATCGCCGGTGTATTCGGGCATGTCAAACGAAACGCGAACGTGACTTTGCGCCGCGAGATGGTAGATTTCGTCAGGTTTGGTGTCGTAGATTACATCGGTCAAGACGCCAGTCGCGCCCATATCGCCATAATGCAAAAAGAGACGCGAGGTTCCGTCGACCACATGTGGGTCATGGTAAAGATGGTCTATCCGTTTGGTGTTAAAAGTGCTGGCACGCCGGATGATCCCATGCACCTCGTAGCCCATACTCAGCAGATATTCCGCCAGGTAGGATCCATCCTGCCCGGTAATTCCTGTGATAATTGCTTTTTTCATCACTCACCTCACGCTTGTTTTGAATCGATAGTATACCATTGCAAGAAGAATTAGGATTGGCTCGCTCTCCCACTCCAATGCCTACCTCACCCGTTATTTTCCTGACCCCTCTTAGGGTCCTTGCTCAAGTCTTTTGCCAAATGGTTTCCATACCATCTACTTTCACGCCCTATATGAGCAATCTTGAACAGTAAGAATCAAGTTTGTAAATTATTTATTTGCCAGCGGGCGCTGGGTTATAATTTTATATTGTTCAATATCTTTTAACAGCCTTCCTAAGGAGAAATGATGAAGAAATCGCGTGTATTGATGATTTTGGTGCTTACCTTATTGTTAATCTTGAGCGCCTGCGCCACCCCAACTGATCAACCACAGCCCCAAGTGCCATCCGAAGAAACGACCCTGGTGGTTTGGGATCAGTTCTATCGGGACGAAGAAAGCAAAGTAATCGAAACCCTGAACACTGAATTTGAAGCTGCCCATCCTGGAGTTAAGATCGAACGGGAAACCAAAGTTCTGGCAGACCTGCAGATGACAGTCAAGCTTGCCCTGGGAGAAACCGATGGACCCGACGTCGCCCAGGTTAATCAGGGTCGTAGCGATATGGGCGCCCTGGTCGAAGCCGGCTTACTGTTACCCCTGGACGATTATGTCGCCCAATATAACTGGGGAAATGTGTTCTCCAGCAGTGTTGCCAGCCGCAACAGCTTCACCCCGGACGGAAGTACCTTTGGGCAAGGCAGCCTTTTTGGTGTCAGCCCGACTGCCGAAGTGGTTGGGGTTTTCTTTAATAAGGGCATTTTTGCCGATAACGACTGGTCGGTTCCGACCACCTTCGAAGATTTTGAGCAGCTCCTGGCTGATATCAAAGCTGCCGATATCACTCCGATCGCCTTTGGTTCTTTGGACGGCTGGAATGCTATCCACGAATATAGCGCTATTCAGCACCTGCTGGTAAGCCTGGATTACATCAACAATCTCACTTATGGCGTCAATAACGTTTCATTCGACACCCCGGAAAACCGTCAGGCCGCTCAAATCCTGTCCGATTGGGCCAGAGCTGGCTACTTCAGCGAAGGTTTCGCCGGCATCGGCTATGACGACAGCAACAATCTCTTCAAATCTGGTCAGGGTGCCATGACGATCACCGGCTCCTGGTTTGCTCCTGAACTTATGACCGGCACTGACCAGGAATTCGGCTTTTTCCTGCTGCCTGGCTACAGTGGTAAGTCAACCATGGCGATCGGTGGCGTAGGTGTGCCTTTTGCAGTTCGAAAAACAACCCGATATGCTGACCTGGCTGCGGAATATCTGGACTGGATGATCAGCCCCCGCGCGGCAGAACTTTGGGCTCAAGCTGGAATGGTTCCGGCTATGTCCTTGCCAGAAGACAGCCAGATTGACACCGATAACCTGTTTGGTGAAACACTTCTTGCCTGGGAAACGATCAACAAAAACAACGCCGTTGGTCATTATATCGATTGGGCCACCCCCACTTTTTATGACACGCTTGTGTCCGAGCTACAGAAGTTGATAGGTGGTATCACCACTCCAGCCGATTTCACAGCTGCTGTCGAAGTCGATTATGCCAACTTCCTGCAAGAGAAATCGCAGTAATATCATTAACCACAGTCCGCTCACCAATCGGCGAGCGGACTAACATTTCAATATGATTACAGGAAAGCGAAGGTACCCAGGGGAAAGCAATTGGAAGGGATGGTTTTATCTTCTTCCAGCCTTTCTGGTTTACCTGCTTTTCACTTTCATCCCTATCATAGAAACCTTTCGAGCCAGTTTTTATGATTGGAATGGTTTTAGTGAGACCCAGACCTTTATCGGCTTGGACAATTACGTCAATCTCCTTTCTGACCCGCTTTTTTTGAAGGCGATTTCAAACAACCTGGTCTTTATCATTTTTTACAGCATCATTCCCATTTTGATCGGTCTATTGTTGTCGGCAATCCTGACCGGCAAGCCCATTCCTGGATTCAGCTTTTTTCGGACGGTGTTCTTCCTGCCGCAAGTCATCAGTATGGTCGTGGTCGGTGTGATTTGGCGCTGGATGTTCAACCCAGTGAGTGGCCCGATCAACCAATTTTTCTCGCTAATCGGTCTGGATCAACTGCGACAGGCATGGTTGGGTAGCTTCAAATATGCCTTGCCGGCGGTCGGCTTGATCGGCAGCTGGGTGCAGTATGGTTTTTGTATGGTACTTTTTTTGGCAGGAATGCAGCGGATCCCGCTGGAATATTACGAAGCTGCCAGCCTCGATGGCGCCAATAGCCTGAAGCAATTTCTGCATATCACGGTTCCCGGACTAAAGTCTGAGATTGGTGTGGCAATGATCACAACTATGATCGCTGCACTGCGGGTATTTGATCTGATTTACTCAACCACGCGCGGAGGACCAGGCGAAACCACCCTGGTAACGGGTTTTCTGATCTATCGCTCGGCTATTCTGAACAACCGCATCGGTTACGGTGCGGCTATAGCCACCATTTTGACGATCATCATCCTGGCCTTGTCTTTGCTCATCCGCCATTTCATGACTGAAAAACCATCGGAGGCAATATGACCCTCCATTGGAAACGGCTTTTACCCCGTTACCTGGTTTTAACGATCTTTATGCTGGTCGTCCTGCTGCCAATCTGGGGAATGCTGATGAGTGCCTTTAAAACAGACACCCAGATAACCGTCTCCCCCTTTTCTCTTCCTGAAACCTGGACGCTGGGAAACTTCCAACGCGCCTGGACCGTTGGAAAATTTAATATCTTCTTCAAGAACAGCGTCGTCGTAACTACTGCAGTAGTCATCAGCAGTGTTTTTCTTTCCATACTTAGCGGATACGCCTTCGGGCAGCTGCCTATGCCCGGAAGAAGGCTGCTTTTCCCTCTAATGTTGTTAGGCTACATGGTGCCTTTCGAGGCGGTCATCATACCGCTCTATAACTGGATGAACGCGTTGGGTTTACGCAACACCTATTGGGCGCTGATTTTGCCTCAGATTGGGCTGAGTATTTCTTTTGGCACATTATGGATGGCTTCCTTCTTCGATAGCGCGCCTCAGGAACTGGTCGATGCCGCCACGATTGACGGTTGCAACCGCTGGCAGACGCTTTGGTTGATCCTCTGGCCGCTGGCCAGACCGGCAACTACAACTTTGATTGTTCTGATCTTCATGTGGACCTGGAACGAATTCCTGTTGGCATTGGTGATGGTTCAAACCGAAGCCATGCGCACCCTGCCAGTCGGGTTGGCCTTCTTCCAGGGCAAGTACACTTCCAACCTGTCTCTTATGGCTGCCGGCGCAATCATCGTGGCTCTGCCGACTGTATTGATTTACATCTTGTTCCAGCGCTTCTTTATCCGAGGCATGCTTGGTGGGGCGATAAAGGGATAATCTTCCCATCCGACCGCGTGGCAAAACCCGGTAAAATTTTCGAATAAAACCTCATCTGAGCTTTAATAAGATTCTTATCCTCCACCTGTATACACTGCGTTGAATTCACCTCGATATTTCTTTATAATCTTTATAGTACAACAAAATAGCAGAGTGGAGTCTCATGACAGATAATATCCCTGAATACCCTTTGACAGATGAACAATTAATCCACGATTACCGCTTAGGTTATCGTTCTCGCCAGGCATCCATTATCGGTCGACGTGAAGTCTTGACTGGTAAGGCCAAGTTTGGCATTTTCGGCGATGGCAAGGAGTTGATTCAACTCATCATTGCCCACCATTTTCGCCCCGGAGACTGGCGCTCCGGTTACTACCGCGACCAAACCTGGATGATGGCGCTGGATCTGCTCAGCCTGGAGCAATTTTTTGCGCAACTCTATGCGCACGCTGACCCAGATTTCGACCCTCATTCCGGCGGTCGCAACATGAACGGTCACTTTGCATCACAGCTGATTGATAAGAATGGAGAATGGCTCAGTCAAGTTGATCGCTACAATTCTTCCGCCGATGCCGCGCCCACCGCCAGCCAAATGCCGCGTTCAGTTGGTCTCGCTTACGCTTCTGTTCTTTACCGGCAGATTCCGGAGCTGAAAGAGTTTGAAAAGTTCAGCAATAATGGCAATGAAATCGCCTGGGTTTCGATTGGTAACGCCTCTACTGCTGAGGGTCCATTCTGGGAAGCAGTAAACGCTATCGGTGTGCTCAAAGCCCCTGCTATCATCAGCATTTATGACGATGGTTACGGCATTTCGGTGCCAAACAGGTTCCAAATGGTCAAAGAAAATATTTCCGCCATCCTGGCAGGCTTTCAACGCATCCAATGCCCTGCAGATAAATGTGACCGGGGATATGACCTTTATACAGTCAACGCCTGGGACTTTCCAGCCCTATGGGAAGCCTATTCCAAGGCCGAGCAAACCGCCCGTGAGTTTCACATCCCCTCCCTGATCCATGTCTACGGTGTGACCCAACCCCTCGGTCACTCCACATCCGGTTCGCATGAACGTTACAAATCAAAAGAACGGCTGGAGTGGGAAGTTGAAAATGACAGTTTGAGTCACTTCAGACAATATTTAGTCGACCATGGTATCGCAACCGACGAGCAATTCGATCAATGGGAGGTTGAAGACAAGAAAACAGTGGAGCAAGCTCGTAAAAACGCCTGGGAGGCTTTCCAAAACCCGATTAAAGAAACACGTAAACACGTCAGTGGGCTGATAAAGAAACTGGCTGAGAGTAAGAAAAGTCATCAGGCGGAGCTGAATGAAATCGAAACCAGGCTGATGAGTGTCCCTGATCCGCTTTACCGTGACATTGCTGAAAGTATGCACCAGGCTTTGGTTTTGAGTGCTGCTTTTGATAATAAGGAATGGCGCGAATTATTCAATTTCGACAAACAACTTGAAACTGCCAAGCTCGAATATTACAACAAGTTCCTATTTTCCGATTCAAAGCATTCTCCGCTGCTGGAAAAAGGCGTGGAAGCACAATACAGCGAAAACTCGCCCATGGTAATGGGCTTCGAGGTTGTAAATGAAGCCTTTGACGAGATGCTCAAAAGAGAACCTCGGATGATTGCCTTTGGTGAGGACGTCGGAAATCTGGGTGACGTGAATCAGGGTTTCCGAGGATTGCAGGAAAAGTACGGCACACTGCGCGTGTCTGATACCGGCATTCGTGAAGCAACCATCCTCGGTCAGGGCATCGGGCTGGCCCTGCGCGGGTTGCGGCCAATCGCTGAGATTCAATATCTCGATTACTTACTTTACGCCCTGCAGATTATGGCGGATGACCTTTCCAACTTGCGCTGGCGTTCCGCCGGCAGACAACAGGCACCCCTGATCGTGCGAACGCGCGGTCATCGGCTGGAAGGCATATTCCATTCAGGTTCTCCAATGGCTGGCATCATCAACCTGGTGAGAGGGATGCACGTTTTGGTACCGCGTAACATGACCCAGGCAGCCGGTTTTTATAATACTCTGATCGAGGGAGACGACCCAGCCCTGGTTGTCGAAGTGCTCAATGGTTACCGCCTGAAGGAGCGCATGCCCGACAACATTGCCGAATTCAAACTACCATTAGGTGTGCCTGAAATCCTGCGTGAAGGTGAAGACCTGACACTGGTCACATATGGTGCCACCGTACGCATCGCTGAGAGCGCTGTTGAAATGCTTGCCAAGGTCGGCATCAAGGTTGAGCTGATCGACGTGCAGTCGCTTTTGCCCTTTGACCGCCCTGGAATTATTAAAGAATCGGTCAAGAAGACTTCGCGCGTCCTCTTCGTTGACGAAGACGTACCCGGCGGTGCCAGCGCTTACATGTTGCAGCAGGTCATCGACGGCCAGGAGGCCTGGCAATGGCTCGATTCGCCGCCGCAGACACTTTCAGCTGCAGCTCATCGCCCGTCCTATGGAACCGATGGCGACTATTTCAGCAAACCAAACGCGGAATCAATTTTCGATAAAGTATACGAAATCATGAACGAGAGCGATCCCAAGCGCTTTCCAATGATCGGATAAGGAGAATAATATGGCAACCAAACTAATCGCTCCAAGGACAGGAGAAGGCGTTGAAGAATTAACCGTCACCAACTGGTTAAAAGAAGTTGGTGACCAGGTTGAAGAGATGGAATCGGTCCTCGAAATCGAGACCGACAAGGTTATAACCGAATTTCCCAGTCCGGTGGCCGGAACCCTATTGCGCATTGACGTACCTGCAGGCAGTGTGGTTCAGGTCGGCGACAGCATGGGGCTGGTGGGCGACCCTGACGAGCCCTTAGAAGAGGCAGAGCAGCCCGAGCCTGAGACCGAGGAGCCTCAGCAGGCCGCAGATGAGCTCCAGACGACTTCAGGAGATGTGACAGAGCCAGAAGAAGAACCCGTTCAGGCAGCCAAAGCTGAAAAGAAGACTGACAGGTCTGAGTTTCTTTCACCTCTTGTCAAGAAAATGCTCGAAGAACACGAGCTTGACCCTGATCAGATCGATGGCACTGGGTCAGGAGGTCGCATCACTAAACAGGATGTGGAAGACTATCTTGCTTCACCGAAAGAAGATACCCGAAAAACTCCCGAAGCCAAAGTCAAACCTGTTCAACCAACAAAGACGGTTAGCATTCCCAGCGACATACCCGGGCAATTGATCCCCCACACATCAACCCGCAGACAAATCGCGGCGCATATGGTGAGTTCTGTACAGACTTCACCGCGCGTTTTGACCGTTATGGAAGCCGATATGAGCCGTGTACTGGCACACCGCAGAGCTAATAAACAAAAATATGCCGAGGAAGGCGTCAATCTGACCCTGACCGCCTACTTTGTCTCTGCTATAACCAAAGCCTTAAGCGATCACAAAATAATCAATGCCACCTGGACGGATGAAGGTATCTTTGCCTACAGTGATATCAACATCGGTATGGCCGTCGCACTGAGTGAAGGTGGGTTAATTGTCCCGGTTATCCGTCAGGCACAAAACCTCTCCTTAAAGGGCATTGCTGCCCAAATCAACGATTTAGCTGATCGCGCTCGTTCCAAAAAACTATCGCCCGATGAAGTGCGGGGAGGTACCTTTACTCTGACCAATCATGGCACGGCAGGCTCGCTCTTTGCTATGCCCATAATAAATCAGCCTCAATTGGGAATTTTGGGCACAGGCATGATGCAGAAACGCCCGATCGTGGTCACTGACGCAAACGGCAACGACTCGATTGCCATCCGCCCGATGGTCTATCTCTCGTACGTCTTTGACCACCGCGCAGTTGACGGTGAAAGCGGCGATAACTTCCTGTTTGACGTCAAGAAGCTTCTGGAAAACTGGCCGGATTAAGCCAATCTGAATCTTTTTTGAGGTTAGGTTGCCCAATCCGGTTTAATGGATAAAAAACTCACTCTCACTTACCCCCTCCAATCATACGAGTGTGATTGAAGGGGGTAAGATTTTAATGACAAATTAATTTACCGGTTCATTAACCCCAAAAGTTGTATTAGCATTTGGTCCTGTACTTTAGTGATAGGCGAACAAGCCTACCTATCTGTCTTGTACGCTTTTGAAAAAATAAAGATAAAAGCGTTAACCTGCTAACCTCTGATAAAATTCACCTCAAGGAGACTATCATGACACACCAACAATGGACTAAAGCCCCGGAATTCAAACTGGATCTAACTAAAAAATATTCAGCCACTTTCAAAACCGATCTAGGCGATATCAAGGTTGAGCTGTTCGCCAGCAAAGTGCCAAACACGGTCAACAACTTCGTCTTTCTGGCCCGTCAGGGCTACTACGATGACACCATCTTCCACCGTGTGATCAACGATTTCATGGTACAGGGTGGCGACCCCACCGGCACCGGCCGTGGCGGTCCTGGTTATTCCTTCAGGGATGAATTCGACCCAACACTCAAACACAACAAACCCGGCATTCTCTCGATGGCAAATGCCGGTCCCAATACCAACGGCTCGCAATTTTTTATCACACACGTGCCCACTCCCTGGCTGGACAACAAGCACGCCGTTTTCGGAGAGGTGATTGATGGGCTGGATGTGCTTCTTTCGATCCCGGCGCGCGACCCTATGATGGTCAACTCCCCCGCAGTTAAACTTCATACTATCGAGATCAGCGAAGAGTAAACCGAAAGAGGCGCAAAGTGGCGGAATTATCGATTAACGGTCGTGATCTGACAATCGAACAGGTCGTAAAGGTAGCTGATGACCCGGGTATCGTGGTAACAATTGCGCCAGATGCCATCCCCGGAATCAACCGCGCAGCTGAAGCCGTGCAGCAATTCATTCGTGAAGGGCGCATCGCTTACGGCATCACGACAGGTTTCGGTGCGTTCAAGGACAAACTGATCTCGGTCAATGAGGTCGAAAAACTGCAGGAAAACATCATCCTCAGCCATGCCGTTGGTGTCGGTCCGACCTTAGATGACCGCACTGTTCGGGCAATGATGCTGATCCGTGCCAACACGCTCGCAAAAGGGCACAGCGGCATCCGTCTCCAAACCATCCAGCTGCTTCTTGCATTGCTGAACCACAACATCCTGCCCATCATCCCCTCAAAGGGCTCGCTGGGTGCCAGCGGTGACCTGGCTCCCCTGGCGCATATGTCACTGCCTATGCTGGGTATCGGACAGGTGAAGATGGATGGGCAGCTGATCGATGCGAATGAAGCTTTGCAAAGAGTTGACCTCGCGCCAATCCAGCTTGCAGCCAAGGAGGGTCTTGCGCTGACAAACGGCACCACGATGATGACAGCCTTAGGCGCGCTCCTGGTGGACGGCGCAGAATCATTGATCAGAAGCGCCAATTGCGCCGGCGCTTTGACGATTGAAGCTCAAAATGGCACACAGCGAGCTTTTTTAACCCAGCTTCATGATGCCCGCCCACAAAAATTTCAAGTTGAAACCGCCGCTCAAATCCGCAGTCTTTTGCAGGGCAGCCAGCTGACGCGCCCAGACGATTCCAGTAATGTCCAGGATGCCTATACCCTGCGCTGCATTCCTCAGGTTCATGGAGCGGTTCACAGCGTAATCGACTATGCCAGGTCGGTTGTGGAAACTGAACTTAACTCGGTCACGGATAACCCTCTGCTTTTCTTTGACCAGGATGGCAATGTTGAAATCATTTCTGGGGGCAATTTTCACGGTGAACCTCTGGCGTTTGCACTGGATTTTTTGGCAATCGCCCTGACAGACTTAGGAAATATGTCTGAAAGGCGCATCGCCAAGTTAATCGATATCAATACCGAGCTATACCCGCCATTCCTCGCTGCCAGGGGCGGGCTGAACTCCGGCTTTATGCTGCTGCAATACACAGCTGCCGCCCTTACTTCGGAAAACAAGACCCTGTCCCACCCTTCCAGCGTGGATTCCATCCCTTCGTCTGGGAATGTGGAGGATCATGTAAGCATGGGCGCTAACGCAGCAAATCATTGCGTTCAGGTATTGGAAAATGTTATTTCTATCGTTGCCATCGAAATAATGGCAGCTGCCCAGGCAATCGATTTCAGGCTTTTGGAGGATTCAACGCTTCAACTGGGTGCGGGAACCACTGTGGCTATGCGCAAAGCGCGTGAAATTGTGCCCTTCTTCGATAAGGACGCCTTCGTTCAACCCTACCTGCTCGAGTTAACAGATTTGGTTACCTCGGGTGGGTTTTGTAAGTTAGGTTAAGATTGTGTCAGATGGCCCGCAACGCCATCTGCAAAGAATCGCCCTTCTACTATTCCCAAATCCCTGCAATCCTGGAACCGCATTCTGGGCAGTTACCATGATCGAGTTTATTTTCAAGTATGTAGCTAGAACTTCTGACAATCATTAGCTCACCACACACCGGACAATAACTGTCTTCTCGCGTTCCCAAATTGCCCCCATATACGTATTGCAACCCGGCATCCTTCCCAATCTTCAATGCCTGAGCAACCTTGCCCGGGTCAGTAGCTTGGATTTCTCTAAACTGAGGTTGGGGGTAATAACGGCTGACATGCCAGGGGGTATCCTTCCCCAGATCATTTGCGATAAAATCCGCCAGCCCCTTGATCTGCGCTTCGTCATCATTAATCCCCGGGATCAGCAAGGTGGTCACTTCCAACCAAACCCCTACCTTCTTCAGCTTGCGGCAATTGTCAAGGATGGGCTGCAGATGTGCGCCCGTAAATTTGCGATGGATAGTTTCGTCAAAGGCCTTTAGATCGACGTTGATCGCGTCTAACATAGGCAGGCATTCATCCAGCATGGCATCACTCATATATCCATTGCTAACCCAGACATTCTTCAACCCTACTTCTCTGGCTAACCTGGAGACATCTCTGGCGTATTCGTAAAAGATGGTCGGTTCAGTATAGGTATAAGAAATGCTTTGACAACCACCTTCGCGCGCAGCTTCAACGACCTTCTCCGGAGCGGTGTACGCCAGGCTCTCGGGGTTATTGCGGGTTGACGCCTGGGATATCTCCCAGTTCTGACACCAGGAACAACGAAAATTACAGCCGGGAGCAGCGATGGAATAAGAATAGCTGCCTGGAAGGAAATGGAAAAGCGGCTTTTTCTCGATTGGGTCAATATGGGCAGCAATCAATTTGCCATAATTCAGGCTGTATAACTGGCCGTCAAGGTTTTTCCTAACTCCGCAAATGCCCTTCCTGCCCTCCCGTATTGTGCAAAATTGATGGCAAAGGTGGCAATCAACCGCATTCTCAATGACTGCCTGCGTCCAAAAATTTGCTTTATGCATTGTTCCTCCTATTCCGTGCTCAGCTTCTCGTCATTAAGCTTTTCAATAATCTGGATCACTGCTGAATTATCGAGGTCACCGTTGCCCATCGCCACCATGGCGTTGAAAAACTGGGCATTAAGGGCTGTGCCAGGCAAAACGGCTTGGTAGTCGTGCGCAGTCTCCATGACGATATTGAGATCCTTGGCCTGCAGCCTGGATTTGAAACCCGGTTCCCGATTTCCGGCAAACAAACGCTGGGGTTTGTTGTCTAGCGTCCAACATTGTGCCGCTCCACCGCGGATGGCAGCGATCACTTTCTGGGGGTCGGCACCGGCTCTTTGAGCAAAAATCAGCAATTCTGCTTCTGCTACCATTTGTGCGGCGACCATAATCTGGTTGGCTGCTTTTGCCACCTGCCCTGCGCCTGGACCGCCGACATGGGTGATGCTTTTTCCAACCACTGACAGGATCGGCATTACTTTTTCAAGTGCCTCAGCATCCCCG
>JBBAES010000016.1:0-21305 GCA_041655815.1 Anaerolineaceae bacterium | reverse complement strand
TTTCAGAGGGAGCAAGTACTGCTCGCTTCGCTCCCAGCATAATAGACCCCCTGCGTTCGGCTGGGTTTTAGTCCAGCTGCAAGAATTGCAGACGCGGGAGAGGGCGGAAAAGAATTGTGGCCGTACGGCTGGGCCTTGGTCCAGCCGCAGAGAAAGCAGGTGTAGGCTATTTCAGAGGGAGCAAGTACTGCTCGCTTCGCTCCCAGCATAATAGACCCCCTGCGTTCGGCTGGGTTTTAGTCCAGCTGCAAGAATTGCAGACGCAGGAGAGGGCGGAAAAGAATTATGGCCGTACGGCTGGGCCTTGGTCCAGCCGCAGAGAAAGCAGATGCGGTCGATTGCGAGAGAAATTATGGCCGTATGGCTGGGCTTTAGTCCAGCCGTAGAGAAGGAAAGTGCGGGGTATTGCGGAGAGAGCAAGTACTGCTCGCTTCGCTCCCAGCATTATTGACCCCCTCCGTACGGCTGGGCCTTGGTCCAGCCGCTGAAGTTGCTGATGCGGCAACTACGGGAAAAGAATTATAGTCGTTCGGCTGGGCTGAACTTGAAAGACCTGCAGCAATCCCCTTACCAACATCAAAACGCGGGACGATTGTCCCGAGTTATCATTTTCGACATTATCCGGTCAAAGCTACTTGCCCGAAATTGTGACACCGCTGACCCTGATCCAGGGCAGCAACCAATAACCCGAGCTCTCGCGTTCCTGGCTAACCGCAACCGTATCACGAAGCATGTCGCTCAAATTTCCAGCGATCATAACCTCGCTCAAGGGCGCAGTGACTTTACCATTCTCGACCAGGAAGCTGTTCTTGGCAACGCCGCTTAAATCACCCGAGGGGCTTGGGCTTCCGCCCGAGAAACGCCCCAAAAGTATGCCCTTTTCAACACCCGCAAGCAATTCTTCTAACGGAGTCTCACCCTGATTAAATACGACCGTACTGCCATTATTGGCAGAACGCTGCATGCCAGTTTTACTGGCCCCATAGCGACTGAGACTGAAATTTTTCAAAACACCATTTTCAATAACTTTCATGTTTTCAACTACATAGCCATCACCGCTCAGTTTGCTCGCTCCAGGAAGCTCAGGGTGCTCAGCTACCAGCGAGATATTGACCAGCGGACTGGCGACTTGTTGGTTAAGTCTCTCTTTCCAAGGGCTGGTTCCCGAAATCAGAGCGCCGTCCTGCAGGTAAGTGTCCGCAATGAACCAGAGGATATCTTGAAGGCATCCCGGTGTAATCACCAGGTCTCCCACAAAACTGCCTTCAAATTGTTCGGTTTCGATCTGCTGCTCGGTTTCACTCAACAAACGCCTGACACGATTCGGCTCAGTCACGCGATCTGCCGGGTTTTTATAGATGGTCGCGAAATAATTAAATGAGCTGGTTTTACCTTCGTCCCTGGCCATAAACATATTGCTCAATTGGTAAAGCCCTTGTTCCTCAGAAAGACGCACGCCGTTGGTGTTTGCATACAGTTTTTCGCTGTATTGATGTTCAATACCAATCGAGTCAAAACTAATTTTCGGAAAGTCTCGTCTGGTGTCTTCTAAAAAATCGGTTAGTTGCTGGTACATCAGGTCGAGATTGGGTTCTTTTTCACCAGAACTGAAACTCAAATTTTCTTGCAATTCGGCAATTCCCTCTGCCTCGTCCGGAGCTGCTTTTTCAGCTGCCTGCCAGGCTTCAGCCACCGCCTTCTGGATATCCGTTGGGCCAAAGCTGTTCAGCCTTATAGTGCCCTTGCGTTTATCTTTGAGTAGCTTGATGCTGACATTATCCGAAAATACGGTTCTGACCATACTGATTTTGCTCTGTTCGTAGTAGAGCTCGGTTAAAACGCTGCGGCTGACCCAGGTCTCACCTTCATCCGCACCAATAGAGCTGATCTCATTCAGAATCAGTTCAGCCACATCCAGGATTGCTTTGTCTTTGACTTCAAATTCTTGCTTCATGCCCGACCTCCCACGTTGATCTTCACTTTGATGGCCGGACCACCCATGCCCACCGGGATCATTTGTTTCTTCCCACACATGCCCGAATTGGTCCAGGTTACCGTGTCGCTGACCATATCAGCCGTCTTGAGTACTTCAAAAGCCACACCGGATACGGTTGTATCTTTTAGCGCTCGCCCCAGTTTTCCATTCTTGATCTCGTAACCCAGCGGCACGCCGAACATGAATTCGCCAGTCGAATCCGCCTGACCGTTATTCATGTCGGTCATCAAATATCCGTCTTCAACCGATGCGATCATATCTTCCAGCTTGTCCGTTCCGGGCAGGATGCAGGTATTGCGCATGCGTATCAACGGTTCATCCGAAAAGTCGAAAGCGCGTGCGTTACCGTTGGCTTTGTGTCCGAACTTGCGAGCGGACTCTTTATTGTGCATATAACCGGTCAGGATACCGTTTTCGATCAGCATTTGGTCTTGCGCGGGGGTGCCTTCGTCATCCACAAAAACTGGCACCGGTGCAAGCTCACCAAAAGCACTATGGGCAATGTCGACCAGGCTGACCTTCTCGCTGGCCACTTGCTGGCCGAACATGGGGCCACCTACCGACCCGGTCTGAACAAAATCGGCTTCGACTGTGTGACCAACGGCTTCGTGAGCCAGGATGCCTGCCAGGTCCGAGTCCAGGATTACGGTTTGAATACCTGGCTTGGCATAGACCCCATCTGCTTTCTGCATCAGCAGTTCGTGTTGTTTCTCGAGATTTTCAAAAAAATCTTCGGCGTTTTTGAATTTTTCCAGGAAGTTACCATAACCACCAAGCACCTTATACAGTTCCACCGGTTGCCCGTCTTTATCTTGCGTGGTCATAAAAATGTAAACATTAGAACGTGGGACAAAGGAATGTGCAACAATCCCGTCACTGGTGTAGAGCAGTTTTTCCATATCCAGACTGCGGGCAAACACACGCCGGCTGAGAAGCCTGGGGAAGCGCTCTGCAATGTAGCTATCCAGTTCATCAACCATATCGAGCAAATAACTTTGTTCTACAGCGACATCGTGTTCCAATCCATCCTTGCGGGTCAATGGTCGATTTGGCAGGAAATCAGGCTCGCCACGCTGTACGCGGCGGTCGAGGAAGCCGGCATTCTGGCTGGCAGTCGCAACGATGCGGGCAATCGCCTCAGGGTCATCCCCATAACCGGTCGCGGAAGCAAAGCCATAAGCCCCGCCCTTGACTACCCGGGCTGAGACGCCTCTGCTGACCCCGCTGGAATTGGCAATCAGGCTGCCATTGAGCATCGCAACTGAACGGTTGCGGTTCTGCTGTGCTCGCAGCTCGGTGTAACCTGAAAATCCGTACTTTGTAACATAAGCTTGCAAGTGATCCTGAAGCATCGTATACCTCCGTTCTTAATTGGTTTGAATGATAACACTTTCACTTTTGGTTACGAAATAAATATCACCTTAAGGGCGATCCGTGCCTTAGAATACCGCTGCTTTTACATGAAGAAAAGATTCTAATTTCAAGGCATAAAAAACTTTAAGGTGAGTTACTTACCCTTGTTTCGTTTATACTTAATTCCGATGGGAACTGATGCAACCTCCAAAACAAACATACTTGAGTCATTATTCTCTGACCTGTCACCAGAGCATGCCTTAATATTAGCTGCTGATAAGGTTGTATTCTCTTCCACCCTTTTTACAGCAGCTGACCAGAAATTACTGGCATCTGCCAGGATACTCTCGAAATTGCCTGCTCCTTCCTGGCTGCATCTGTGTGACATCAACAAGCAATTCTTCTTTGTCATCACTCAAAGGGTCGACCAGGATGAGACGCTGTTCCTCGCCTTCTCCTTATCTACGCGCATAAGGGAGCTGGAAGAAAAGCTGGTTGTGCTTAAGCAACACCTGGGCGGTCAAAAAACCGACCCACTTTCCGAAATGCTTGAGGAGCTGGGGGCCGCAGACCTGAAGAGTGAGATTCCAACCCCAACCCGAAGCAACGATCTTCTCTCCATTTTTAGCGATCTCGAAAAGTCGGCGCCCGAGCCGGGTCAAAACCAGGCGAATCAAGGCGATACGCAGCCGATAACACTCTGACGCTTTTTTCTCAGTCCTTTGAAAATTATGAAACCCCTGAACCCGCAAGGTATACTGAAGGTGAACCTGTAGAAGGAGATTACTCATGCCTAAAATCCTATATTTGCTCGACGGTCATGCCATTGCTTACCGTTCATATTTTGCCCTCACTTCCGGGGGCTCAGCCCATTTCACCACCAGCAAAGGCGAACCGACCGCGGGTGTTTTCGGTTTTGCCGGCCGGCTGATCCGCCTATTCGAGCAGGAGGAGCCCGACTATGTGGCAGTAAGTTTTGATACCGGCCGCACTTTTCGTCATGAGATGTACGCGGACTACAAGGGCACCCGCGCCAAAATGCCCGACGACCTCAGGGTTCAAATCGAGCGGATCCGCGAAATGGTCGATGACTTTAATATCCCCCGGATTGAGATCGACAATTACGAGGCTGATGACGTTATCGGCAGCCTGGCGCGATGGGCCACTGAAGAGAAAGGACTTGTGGTTAAGATCATCACGGGCGATCGTGACTTATTACAATTGGTCACTAACAGCATCGTGGTCTCTTTACCCGACCGCAAAAACGGTCAAGATAAGGATTACTTCCCCGAAGACGTTCTCGAACGCATGGGGGTGAGGCCCGACCAGATCGTGGACTACAAAGCGCTGGTTGGCGATCCTTCCGACAATATCCCAGGCGTGCGCGGCATCGGCGATAAGACCGCCATCGAACTGCTGGAGAAATATGACACGCTCGACAATATTTATGCTCACCTGGATGAAATCAAAGGTCGCGCTTTTAAACCTCTCAGTGAAGGGCGGGAAGCGGCCTATCTCAGCCAGGACCTGGCCCGTATTCGTACGGACTTGCCCGTCTTACTCGACCTGGAACAAGCCAAACCGTCTCTTTTCGATCCTGGTAAGGTGGAGGATCTCTTTGAAGAACTCGAATTCCGCACCCTCACCAAGAGGCTCAAAAAAATGAACGCCAGGCTGAACCCAACCATGCAGGATAAGAATGCCCTTCAAAGTAGCCTGTTCCCTGAAGAAGACTTGTCTCTTTCAGACGAAGAAGATGCGTTGGACCTGCCTTTTAAGACGGCCATTGTTCTGGATGAAGGGTCGCTTGAAGCTTGCGTCAATGAACTCAAGATTGCCAAACAAATCGCCTTTGACACTGAAACCACGGGGTTGGACCCCATGCTTTCCGAGCTGGTAGGTATTTCGCTGGCAGCCAACCCTGACAAGGGCTATTACATCCCTGTCGGACATGAAAAGGGATCACAGCTGGGCCTGGGCCAGATAAGAAAGGCTCTTCAACCCATTTTGACGGATCCAAAAATTGAAAAGGTTGCTCATAACGCCAAATTCGATCTGGTCGTCCTTCATCAGGCTGGTTTCGCGGTCGACCCAATCACCTTTGACACCATGATCGCCGAGTGGCTGATCAGCCCCAACTCACACAACCTCGGCTTGAAGGCGCAGGCTTACGCACGCTTGGGCGTCCAGATGACCGAAATTGAAGAGCTGATTGGTAAAGGTAAAAGCCAGATAACTATGGCCGAAGTGCCGATTGAGAAAGCCGCGCCCTATGCTGCCGCTGACGCCGTCATGACCCTGCGGTTGGTTAAGCCAATGACGGAAGACTTGATTGCTCACGTTGCTGACAAACTTTATCTCGAGCTGGAAAATCCGTTAATTCCCATCCTTGCAGATATGGAAGAGGCCGGGATTTCCCTGGATGGTGCCCTCTTTAAGACTTTTTCGGCGGAACTTACGGTTGAGGTCGACAGGCTGACCGAGCAAGCCTGCCTCCTGGCAGGCGAAGTGTTCAACCTTAATTCCACCCAGCAGCTCTCGGATATACTGTTTGAGAAATTGGCTTTGGAACCACCCGATCGCTCCCGTAGGACCAGCAGTGGTAAATATTCCACATCCGCAGAGGTGCTCGAATCAATGCGTGGACTGCATCCTTTGGTTGATATCATCCTGGAGTATCGCGAGCTTTCTAAATTGCGATCAACCTACGTGGATGCCTTACCCACCCAGGTAAACCCCCACACCGGACGCGTGCACACCACCTTCAACCAGACAGGAACAGTTACCGGCAGGATCGCTTCACAGAACCCGAATTTGCAAAACATCCCCATTCGCACCGAGCTGGGCAGGAAGGTGCGCCAGGGCTTTGTCGCCGCGCCAGGCCACAAACTGCTGGCAGTCGATTATTCTCAGATCGAGCTGCGTATCGTTGCCCATATGGCTAAGGATGAGGCAATGATCAAAGCTTTCAAAGAAGGACAGGATGTCCATGCTGCCACTGCAGCTGCCATTGAGAATGTGCCTTTGAGCGAAGTCACCAAACAACAACGCCGCCATGCCAAGGCGATTAATTTCGGTCTCATCTATGGTATGAGCCCCTTCGGTCTCACCCGCACCACCGATTTGACCCTGGCAGAGGCAGAAAACTTCGTCAAGGAATATTTCCGTGAATTTCCCGGTGTCAAGAAGTGGCTCGATAACACCCGTCTGGAAGCAACCCGTCAGGGCTATGTGGAAACATTGCTTGGACGCAGACGCTACTTCCCCGCCCTGGCTTCTGGCACCAGTTACACCATCCGGCAGCGCATGGAACGCGAGGCTATCAATGCGCCGGTGCAGGGTACGGCTGCCGACATCATCAAACTTGCCATGATCCGTCTGCCTGAAGCAATAAAAAACGCAGGGCTCAAAACGCGCATGATTTTGCAGGTGCATGACGAGTTAATCTTCGAAGTGCCTGAAGCGGAATTGGAAGAAGCAACCAAACTGGTCACGCAAGTTATGGAAAGCGCGCTCGAACTCTCTGTGCCTTTGCTGACTGAGGCTCGTGTCGGCCATAACTGGGCTGAACTGACTGTTGTCGACGCCGACCTGCCCGTAATTATTGAAGAATGATCTCGATAAAGCTTGTGTTTTTTACTTGTTACATGAATTGAACAAGATTTCCGGAATCGGCCCCCGCGTGACCGTAAAATAAGGGGACTTTACACGCCCACAGCCTGGTTTTGCAGCTGACCTTTGATCTGCATGATCTGTTTACGCGTGCGATCGTCGGTTTCGACCAGATCGGCGATCTTGCTGCAGCCATACATCACCGTGGTGTGGTCGCGGCCGCCCAGTTCTTCCCCGATTCGGGGCAGCGAAAGATCACCCAGCTCGCGCATCAAATACATGGCCACCTGGCGTGGGAAAGCCACATCACGGGCACGGCTGCTGCCAGTCAGCCCCGTCAGGCTGACCCCAAAGAAGTTTGAAACGACTTCCAACACACACTTTGGAGTAATACTGCTTGGCTGAGGCAAAAAGTCAGCCAGTGCCCGGTCACATAGGCTGAGCGAAAGCGGCTGACTGCTCAATTGCGAGAAAGCCAGAACTCGGTTCCAGGCACCCTCCAACTCGCGCACATTGGTCTGGATCAGTTTGGCAATCCGCTCGATTACCTCTTCCGGTACCTGCCCGTTCACTTTTTCAGCCTTGCAATGCAGAATCGCTAGGCGGGTTTCATAATCAGGCGCCTGCATGTCCACTGTCAGACCCCATTCGAAGCGCGAACGCAGTCGTTCTTCCAGCGTGCTCATAGACTTAGGAGAGCGGTCTGAGGTCATCACAATCTGCTTATCCTGCCCGTAGAGCGTATTGAAGGTGTGAAAAAACTCTTCCTGGGTAGAGTCCTTGCCGGCGATAAACTGGATGTCATCGATCAGCAGCACGTCCACCTGGCGATACTTTTCGCGGAAAACAGCAGTTGTCTTGGTGCGGATTGCGTGCACCAGGTCGTTGGTGAACTCTTCTGAGGAGACGTACAAAACTTGCTTGCCCTGTTGCAAAACGGCATTGCCGATGGCATGCAGCATGTGGGTCTTGCCCAGTCCGACCCCGCTGTAGATGAAAAGCGGGTTGTATGCGCGGGCAGGGTTCTCAGCCACTGCCTGACAGGCCGCGTGCGCCAGGCGGTTAGCAGAACCGACCACAAAATTATCAAAGCGGTAGCGCTGGTTAAGATGGGTGTCGTAGGTATCTTTTTCAACGGGGGCAGCTTTTTTGGGGATCGAGACCGTCTCTTCTTCCATGTTGACCTGAGGTGCAGCCCAAACCTTGAATTCCACATTCACAGATCTGGCCATCATGCCTGATAGTTTATTGACCACAGTGCTCTTCAAACGGCTGTCCAGCCAATCACAAGCATAGGCATTTCCGGCACCCAGTGCGAAGGTCCCCGAAGCGTCTTCATACGAAATCAGCTGCGTGTTCTTCACCCAGGTATCAAAAGAAGCTTTGCTAAGCTCCATTTGTAATTGTCCGATTGTTGCCTGCCATGCTTGTTGCGCATTCATACGGTCTGCTCCTAAGCCTGAATTCTTGTAAAAGTAACACCGACGTGTGTAGAATGTGATCGGTTTGGTTATAAACGGTTCACTTGGTCCCCCAATGCACTGGCTTGTTAAGTGAATACCAAATTCTAACACCTCAAAGCGGGCTAAATCCGTTTTTGTCTTAAAAAGTTAGCATTCTTTAAGGTTGACTTTTTTTGCCAATTTATGCGACATCGGGTAATGAGATATTTTTATCAATCTGATTCAATAACCCTGATTAGTAGAAGGACTGTGTTGTAAGTACCCCTATATATAGGGCTTGATCGTTTCTTAGAACATATTTTCCAATAAATAGGGGTCAAAATTATCAAATTTTTTGCCGGTTTTTGGAGCTGAATAATCCGATAGTGATACCAGCATTGGAATTTACTTTTTTAAATGCTTAAGACTACGCGCTAAAGCACTCTATTCTTCGAGCATCTGTTTTGCCGCCCGGCGCCCAATCTCAACAGCAAAATTAGTACCCCTATCCCAGGGGTAAACTTGGCTCATACTGGCAAACCACAATCCGTCCACAGGTGTTTTGATGGCTGGGATATTTTTGCTATGGTTCAGCAAGGGGATCGGTTGAGCATAGCCTGTTTTGCTTACCCAAACTTTCTTGACCCACTCCAGTTCAAATTCCGGATTGATTTTCTTCAGATGGGGCAGGAACTCCGCCAGCAACTCATCGTCAGTTTTACTGAAGTTGGGGTGATCGACCTCCAGGTAATCACCAATGTAGATGATATGATCACCACCGAAATACTCAGGCTTGAGGAAGTTGGTGTGCTCCACAAGGGCAAGGAAGGGAAAGCCGGCTTCTTTAGGGATGTTGTACCAATAATAGCCATCTGGCGAAAGAGGATGATTTAGCGAAAGCGTCATTACCACCGCGCCCATATGTTTCAAGTTTAGCAATCCACCAAGGTAGTCCTCGGGTAATTCGGGGGCAAGTTTGGCCATTAGGCCTGGTGAAAGCGTGACAAGGACCTGGTCGAAGTGTTCAGAGGTCTCGTCGCCAACCAGCACATCCACACCACCGCCTTCGTTCTTGCTAATTTGTTTGACAGGCTGTCGATAACGGATATTCACACCGTCCTGGCTCAATTTTTGGGCAAACTTATCGGCAAAGTGTTGAAAGCCGCCTTTAAAAGTACCCAGCCGGGTCGTGCGCACGTGCAGCCGTGCCCACATCCAGGCCATGCTGACTTTGTCGGCCCAGGTTTCACCAAATTTACCTACCAGCATGGGCTTCCACATGCTCTCGAATACTTTGTTGCCAGCATACTTTCTCATCCAAGCGTCCGTAGTCACCTGTTCAAGCGGTTTCCAATTCATGGTGAAGCGCAGGTACAAACCTACCAGCCCGAAACGGATTTTGTTAATGCCCCAACCGAGCCCAGGGTACATTAAGGCTGCGGGAATAGAATCAAAGGGATAAAACTTGCCTTTGTGATACAAGACACTGATCGGTTTGGGGAACATTACCTGGTCTGACCAGCCCAACTCTTCGATCAGCCCTAATAGTTTCGAATCGCTTTGGAACCAATGGTGATAAAAACGTTCGACCGACCAGTCCCATTCTGGCTCTTTGAAGCCAGAGGCCAGACCGCCTGGCACTTCGCCAGCTTCAAAAACAGTTACGTCATGCCCGGCTTTGTTCAGGTCGAATGCCGCGCTCAATCCAGCAAATCCGGCGCCGATCACAGCAATTTTTTGTTTGTTGTCTGTCATGATTCTCCTCGTTGCACGCGCTATTCATCCTGGCGGGCCTGTTCTTGCTGATATTCTTCCTGGATACTATCCAGATCAATGGTCAGGTTGAAGCCTTCCTTGACAAAGAAGAAGGCCCCCACCAAAGTCACCGGAATCCACAAAGCCGCGCGCAAAAGCAATGCGTAACTGAGCGCGTTTTCAGGACTAACCCCAAATACTTCCATCATCGATTTGGTGGCCGCGTCAAATGTGCCCAGCCCACCAGGAGCTGCCGGCACCAGAAGCACCAGGTTCACAACTCCAACGATCAACAACAGGCTCTGGAAAGCCAGGTCGAACCCCATCGCTTTCATCACACCCCAGTACAGCCCTGTTTCGACCACCCAGATTGTGACCGATTGGACCATCACTAACAACGATTGTAATGGCGAACGCAGTACGCGCAGCCCGTCAGAAAATTTTATAATAATGTTTTTAAGCGGTTCCCGCAGTCGGGTTGGAATCAGTCGGTTTATCACCCAATCTGAAACGACCCGCATCTTTTCGGGGAAAATCACCATAAAAATGAAGATCAGAAGTACCAGCCCAAAAACCAGCCCTAACCAAAAAGCACCTTTTTCAATGATAGACAGCCACTGACTGCTCGGAGCAAAGTTGGTCAGCTGCCCCAGGTTAAGCAGCACCAGCGCCAGAATCGCAATGCCGTCGAAAAGATGCTCCACGATAATTGTTGCCAGTGATGCCGAGATCGGTACATCTTCCTTCCTTCGCAACAGCACCGTGCGCAGAATGTCGCCGGCACGAGCGGGATAGACGTTGTTGGCCATGTATCCAGCTGAGAGGACCGGGAACAGTCTCAGGACAGATACCGATTTCATTGGCAAAAGCAAGACTCTCCAGCGCCAGGTGCGAATAAATAAGGAAATGAAGTAGGATGCGATACCCAGCAAGACATAAGTGAGATTGGTTGTTTTCAACTTTTCCCAGACCAGGGTAAAGTCTACCTCGCGGAATGCCAGCCATAAAAAAACGGCGCTAATAAATAACCCCAACCAGACATGCCAGCGCTTGATCTTCATGCCCTCGATTGTACCTTAATTGCAGGGCAACTATCGGTTTGTGATGGTAGCACCAATCTTCCGAGGACCTCACGATCTCGCGGCAAACAAGCCTGACAGTGAGGAGTAGACACACTAATCGTGAGCGTCCGAAGTGGTTCAGATCAATTCCTGCACAAAGCCCCCGCGTTGGATCCTTAGAGGTTAATATAGATAATAAAATATCTAATTCAGGAGGATTTTATGACACATCCGAAATTTCGGGCAGCCATTTACGGTCACGCCGTGGGTGATGCACTGGGTTTACCGGTACAGTTCCAACCTCGTGGCAGTTTCAAGATTGAAAGCATGACTGGTTATGGCACCTTCAATCTGCCACCCGGCTCCTGGTCTGATGACACATCTCTGACCATCGCCACCTGTGATTCTTTGCGGGAGCTGGACGGACGGGTTGAACCGGCAGATATTTTCAGCCGTTTCGAAGATTGGTATTTTCGCAACCGTTATACTCCCTTCAACCAGGCCTATGACATTGGCGCTACAACCGCACGGGCGATTGAGACGGGAAAAGGCGAAACAGGTTTCTATTCAAACGGCAATGGCTCTTTGATGCGCATCCTCCCGCTGGCATTTACCGATGCAACTGACGAGCAGATCGAACAGGTTTCCGCCCTCACCCACGCTCACGAAATCGCCCGCCTGGCTTGTGTGATCTACATTCGAGTCGCCCGCGCCTTGCTGACAGAAACGGACTTCAGTCTGGACTATCCCGAGCCGTTCCAGCGCCTGAAAAACCTGACCGATTTAAGCGAAAGCGAAATCAAATCCTCTGGTTACGTTGTCGATTCGCTCGAAGCCGCTCTCTGGTGCCTACTGACCACTCGGGACTACTCAGAATGTGTCTTGAAGGCGGTAAACCTGGGCGAAGATACTGATTCTATTGCCGCCATCGCCGGCGGACTGGCGGGTATCAAGTATGGCCTCGACGCTATCCCGAAAGACTGGCTGGACGCTTTGCAAGCAAAAGATGTAATTGAAAGCTGCCTGTTTTGAGATGGAACCCGAGAAGAATGATGGATATTTTTTGGGAAACAGGAATGGGGTGTATTAAGTAACTCATCTGTCTTAAAGACCAGTGCAGCCTACTGCTGGGGTTTGGCGGGAAAGTGCTCTTTCAACCTGCGCTGCAGGTCGCGCCGCGATAAAAACACCTTATGCCCGCAGTTCAGGCAGACCAACCCAAAATCGGCTCCCAGCCTGACGACTTCCCACTCAAAACTCCCACAGGGATGGGCTTTGCGCAAACGGACTTTATCACCGACTTTGATCTCGCCTAGCATAATCGCATTATATCATCGCCATGTTATAATTTTCGCCTGCCTGGGGCCTACCAACCGCAGCGCTGAGACAGCATGATGAACCTGAACACACCTACTATGATCGCCAGGGTCATCACCCTGGTCATTGCTCTGACCGTACATGAGTTTTCGCATGCGTTTGTTGCCACTCGTTTTGGTGATGAAACCCCTCGTCAGGCCGGTCGCCTGACACTCAATCCGTTGAGCCACCTCGACCCCGTCGGGTCACTCATGCTCATCCTGGCAGGTTTCGGTTGGGCAAAACCGGTTCCAATCAATCCTTACGTCATCCGTCAAAACAACAAAGCTGGTGTGATGCTGGTTTCGATCGCCGGGCCTGCCTCGAATTTGCTCATGGCGATTCTGGCAGCCCTCCTTTTAAGAGTTGGTTTGTTTCCGGTCACCTACCAGGTTAGCAGCGTTTTACCGACGGCGGGCTACTTTTTAGTAGAATTCATTTACGTCAATGTCGCTCTGTTTCTTTTCAACATGCTGCCCCTGGCGCCTTTGGACGGAGAGAAGGTGCTTGAATTTTTCTTACCCCATAGCTGGCAAGGCGCTTTGCAATCGATCCGACAATACGGTCCTTACGTCCTGCTCGCCTTAATTTTTGTCGGTCCTATGATTGGGTTCGATCTTTTTGGCGTCATCATCCGCCGCCCGCTGATGGCGATTGTCAATTTCTTGATTGGCGCCTGACGGGCACTCATGGCTTATTATTGTTACATCGTCCTATGCGCGAACGGCAATTATTACACCGGTTGGAGCACAGATCCCCTCCGCAGGCTTCGGCAGCATAACACTGGAAAAGGCGCGCGATACACCCGGGTGAACAGCCCCTGTCAATTGGTGTATGTCGAAGAGGTTGCTGACCACAGCGCCGCTCTAAAGCGCGAAATGAAAATCAAACTCCTGAGACACACCCAAAAATCCGCGCTGATCACCGATCTGAGCCGCAATATTTTACCCGCTCTGGTCGCACCCAATGATGATACTGAGCAACCTAAAGACTGATTTTGGTTTCGTCTCTCCAAATTCATCGGCGCAAAAACACAAATAAACCGGCTCACTGAGCCAAAAATGCACAATAATCGCTTATGACTGCCAACAGCCATAAGGTATACTTTAAACACATCATTCCTCAACAAAATCATCCCGGAGGGAACATGGCAAGCTCACTCTCATCAACACTCTTTAACGGTTTTCTGCCTGATCTTCTCGCGCAAGAAAATCAAACCACCAATTGGGTCACTATTGTGATTGGTATCCTCCTTATCCTCGGCTTGATCGGTTTTCTGATCTGGCTTTACACCTCTGGAAAATTGGAGCAGTGGTTCAAGGCTGGAACCCAAAGCGGTAAGTGGAAGATCCAGGATATGCAACTCTCCAACGAGGCTAAAAAGACCGAACGGATCAAAACCGGCATAATAGAAGCGCTGGGGCAAAAAGCCTGGCAGTCTGGAGTGAGCGACCCCAGCTACGCGCAAGGCTGGGCTGATATCGAAGTAGTGGAAACCCAGATTAACCGGATCAAGGACCATTCCCGCACCTTACAAGACCAGCTTAACCAAACCAGCAGCCAACACGAAGATGTTTCCCACAACTATGACGACCAGATCGCGCAGCTGGACAACCAGCGCAAGGACACCGAGGCGAAACTGAAGCATGCCCAGTCTGAGTTGCGCCAACTTGAATCAGATCTGAATTCGCTTTCCACCCAAAAAAGTGACCTGCAACGCAGCATCAAAGCCACTCGTACAGACCTGATCAATGCTGAGGGAATGGACGAACCAGATCGACCTGAGATTCTGGAGAGATTGAATGCCCGTCTGAATGAGCTGGTGCAGCAATTGCTTGAGATAAGTAACCACGAGCCCGAACTGGCCGGACACATCCCCGGCTATCAGTCGGAGGTGCTGACCCTCAACGCCCGGGTGACCGAGCTCGGTGAACAAACTCGCCGGCTGGAAAATCAGAAAGCGCTGGAATTGGAACCCCTTCAACTCCAGGTGGAAGCGCTCGAAAAACAGCTGCGCACAAAAAATGAGGAGATCAAAGAGCTGGAGAAGAAGACCGAGCCAATGATCAAATCATTGGGCTACCTGGTGGACACCGCCCGACCCGATTCTGAAGCTTTGCGTGAAGAATACAACCAGCTCGATGCCATTTACAAAAAATTAGCCGACACCACCCAGGAAAGAACTGAGATTGTCACCAACCTGGAGAGCCTGGATAAAGAGGCCTCACGCAATTTTTACCTGTTGATCCTTCTTGGCGTTGTTGTCCTGGTTGTGGGTATTTTACTGATTACCGGGGTTTTGTAAATAGCTTAGCAAGAATGAATTCGCCTGAAGAAACTCTACCCCTGCTAACCAGGGAAGAAAAATGTGCGTTCAGTTCAGGTCTGGATACCTGGCATACCAAACCGGTGCCCCGCCTTGGCATCCCCTCGATCTTGTTTCATGACGGGCCCCACGGCTTACGCAAGCAGCCAGATGCCAGCGACGCCCTGGGTTTGAACGAAAGTGTTCCGGCTACTTGCTTCCCCACAGCGGCAATCAGCGCATGTTCTTTCGACCGCGAGCTCCTCTGGCAGCTTGGCGCAGCCCTGGGCAAGGAAGCCCTGTTGCAAGAAATCGATGTCGTTCTCGGACCTGGAATTAACATTAAACGCTCGCCTTTGTGCGGAAGGAATTTTGAATATTTCTCAGAGGACCCCCTGCTCAGCGGAGAGTTAGCAGCTGCTTACGTTCAAGGTATGCAAGCCCAGGGTGTTGGCGCGAGTGTCAAACATTTTGTCGCCAATAACCAGGAATTTTGCCGTCTGATTAATAACTCCCAGGTGGATGAGCGCGCCCTGCGCGAAATCTACCTCAAAGCATTCGAGATCGTGGTTCGCCAGGCGCAACCCTGGACCATCATGCCCGCTTACAATCGCATCAATGGCAGCTATGCTTGCCAGAATAAAACCCTCTTGACCGACATCGCGCGTGATGAGTGGGGTTTTGAAGGCCTTTTCGTCAGCGACTGGGGCGCTGTGGAAGACCGTGTGAAGGCGGTTCAAGCCGGTTTGGATCTTGAGATGCCCTCCAGCGCGGGTTATCGCGACCAGCAGCTGCTTAAAGCTCTCCAGGCGGGTCAAACCGAGGAAGGCTTTATTGACCGGGCTGTGAGCAATCTGCTTGCCCTGATCCAAAAATGTCAGGCACCCAAAAGCAAGCCCTCCGAAGCTACCTACCTTGAAAACCATGAGCTGGCCAGAAAAGTTCTTACTCAATCAGCAGTCCTGCTGAAAAATGATTCTTCGTTGCTTCCTCTCAGCTCGGAAGTGGATGTGTTGATAGTGGGTGAGTTAGCCACAAAGCCACACTATCAGGGCTCGGGCAGCAGCCGCGTCAACCCCACTCGGCTGGTCAGCCTGACCCAGGCAGTTGAAGCCCGCGGGATGAGCTGGCAATATCTGCCCGGTTATAAAAATAACTCTGAGGTTCAGGATGCTGCACTTCTGTCCGAAGCCTGCTCAGCCGCTCAAAGCAAAGCGGCTGTGATTGTTGTGGCCGGTCTGACCGAGGACGATGAGGCTGAGGGCTACGACCGCACACGTCTGGCATTGCACCCAAGTCAAAATAAGTTGATCCAGGCCCTGGCTGAAGTCAACTCGAATGTGGTGGTGGTCTTGCTTGGTGGTGGCGTCATGACCCTGCCGTGGCTGGATCAGGTCAGTTCTGTGCTTTTTGTTGGACTGGCCGGACAGGCTTTTGGGGAAGGCTGCCTTGATCTGCTGCTTGGAGATGTCAACCCCAGCGGCAAACTTTCAGAAAGCTGGCCATTTTCACTGAATGATGTGCCCTCCAGCGCCAGTTACGCTAAGCGCTATAACACAGCCTATCTTGAAAGCATTTTTGTCGGTTACCGTTATTACGCCACTGCTGGCAAAAGTGTCTGCTTCCCCTTTGGGCATGGCCTGTCGTACACCAGTTTCGCAGTTTCAGACCCGCAAATCTCAGCGGCCTGCCTGCGTCCCCGTGAGACACTTACGCTCAAGGCAAAGTTGTCCAACACAGGTAATCAGGCAGGCAAAGAGGTGCTGCAGGTTTACATAAGCCCGCCGCAAAGCACGGTTTTTAAAGCCGCGAGAGAATTGAAAGCCTTCGAAAAGATAGCGCTGGCATCCAGTCAAAGCAAAGAAGTAGAATTCAAGCTGAGTTATGATGACTTCGCTTACTGGAACACTGAAACTCATCACTGGCAGGTCGAGCCAGGCATTTACGAGATCCTGATCGGCACCAGTAGCACTGCCCTGCCCTTAAGTGTGGTGGTTGAGGTCGAATCAGAACACACCCCTGTCAGCCTGCCTGATTATCGCCAAGTTGCCCCTCAATATTACGAATTGCCGATAAACCCCACTGACTTCAGTCAGGAGCAGTTCGAAAACTTGCCCGGTTCAGTCAAAGTCAGCCCACCCGTGCTCTCCCCCGGGAATTTTGATCTCAATTCGACCCTTTGGGAGGCACAGCACACCTGGCACGGACGCCTGATTCTAAAAGGTGCCTTGAAGATGGGTGAAAGAGTAGTTGGGAAATCAACCGACATTTCTGGCAATACCAGGCGCACAGTTGAGGCTTCCACCATCGACGCTCCCTTGCGATCGTTTATCATGGGTGGTATTCCGCTGAGTGTTTCAATTGGGATCTGCCACCTGCTCAACAAGCAGTTTTTGAAGGGTTTTTGGTGTTTACTTAAAGGACTGCTGACCGGCCAGTAGCGGCACAGTCCGGGACAATTTAGACTTCCATTAAAATCGTCACCGGACCGTCGTTACAGAGCTCAACCATCATATGCGCGCCAAAGACACCTTGCCCGGTCAATACGCCCAAACCGCGCAATTTGTTGGCAAAAACATCTACTAAAGGTTCCGCGATTTCAGGCTTGGCAGCATTGATAAATGAAGGCCGTCGACCCCGGCTAGTGTCAGCATAGAGGGTAAATTGCGAGACAACCAGAGCCTCACCTTCAACATTTAATAGAGAAAGGTTCATCTTACCCGCGTCGTCCTCAAAAATGCGCAGCCGGACACATTTGTCTGCCAGATCTTCTGCTTTAGCGATGGTATCTTCCTGCCCCACCCCCAGCAATATCACTAACCCTCGGCCAATAGAAGCAACCTTCTCGTTTTCTACAGAAACTTTACCAAAACTGACCCGCTGAATAATGGCTCGCATTTCACCAGCTCCGTGTTCCGCGTTCGATGTAACCAGGCCAGACAAATTCTTCGTGGAAGTCCACCTCGACAATCTGGCAGTGCTCGATCCGACCTGGATTGTAGAATTGCTTGATGATGTAAGCGTGACAGGCGACAATAACTTTGTCATAGTGCAAATATGGGCGCAGAGCCGCGTAAGCCCGTTCAGCAACCTCGTCGTAGCCCTCCCAGTTAAATTTAGCGTCTTGCTTTCGGACACCTTGAAATTCACTAATTTCCCTGACCGCAGCAATAGTATCTGCCATGTCTTTATTTTCGTATTTGGTGTCAATCAGCCATTCGTGTAAGTCAAAAGCGACTTCGATTTTTAAACCAGTCACCCGGGAAATGATGGCCGCTGTTTGCAGAGCGCGGGGATAAGGGGAGCTGATAATCAACTGGCTGCCGTCCAGGCGTGGATCCAGGGCAACTTTCTCAGCTTGTTGGACGCCAAGCTGAGTCAAGGGCGCCAGTTCCCGCCCAGGTCCCATAAAACCTTTAGCCTCAGGAAAGGAATAATCGGGTTCACCGTGTCTGATCATTACTAAATGCATTTGTATCTCCTCAATAGAGAAGTGTACCAAATTCTTTAGCGCTCAAGTAGCTATCCACAACCTAAAACGGTCATCAGGCACATAATAGCGCATTGCTGCTGTTAAAAGAAAAAGTAATCCTATTGACGATAGGTTTAATCCGGCTAAATGAAAGAAACTGTGGTAAATTTTGATTTAAAGACGGAATATATGGCAAGAAACAATCACCGCCCACCAAAATGGATCCGAAGCATTCCCAGGCTGTCCATTGAAGAGCGCCGCAAGATCATCGCTGATATTGAGGATGACTCTAAGGCAAACTTTGATTATTTAATCCTGGTTGCTCTTTCAAGTACGATTGCCACCTTAGGGCTGCTTTCTGACTCGCCGGCTGTAATCATCGGGGCAATGGTGGTGGCGCCGCTGATGTCGCCAATACTGGCGATTGGCCTGGCAACAACCACTGCTAAGAAAAAGTTGCTCAATGACGCCCTCCTGACCCTGTTTATTGGCGCCTTGCTATCGGTCGCTATTGCCGTGTTATTAACCTGGGTCAATGACGAGCTGCCTTTTATTTCCTTAAACCAGATGCCGGGGGAGGTCATGTCGCGGACGAGGTCATCTCCGGTAGACCTGACCATCGCGATTGCCGGCGGGCTGGCTGCCGCCTATGCGATCACCCGACCCAAACTTTCTACCGCTCTGCCTGGGGTTGCCATCGCCACCGCTTTGATGCCGCCGGTCTGCACAGTGGGTATCGGTTTGGCTTTGCAAAACTGGCAGATCAGCAGTGGTGCCGGGCTGCTCTTCTTAACTAACGCGATCGCGATTGCCTTCGCTTCAGGGCTGGTTTTTTTGGCCCGGGGTTTCTCCAAGAAGCAGCGTTTTAGTGACGCCAATGTGCCCGCGACTCTCTGGGTCTCCACAGTTCTTGTCATTGTTCTTTTGGTCCTCTTGACCTTCTTCAGTCTGCGCTTCATCAGACAGACCGAAGAAACCCTCAGAATCAACACAGTGCTGCAACAAGAAGTTGCCTTACTTCCAAATACACAGCTGGAAGAAACATTTTTTATCAGCGGCCCCGAAGTTCTCGAAGTGCGGCTGACCCTGCACACAAGCCGCTCATTAAATTGGCAGGAAATCGTCGTCTTGCAAGAATCCATCGCCACTAGACTCGACCGGCAGGTAGCCCTGAAAGTGGAACAGGTTTTGTTTAAGGAACTTGATCCGATGGTTCCTCCAACCTTGACACCAACAACTACTCCCGGGCCCAGCGCGACGCCTACTTCAACCAGAACGCCACTACCGTCTTCTACTCCCACGTCAACAGCGACCCCCAACCCCACGCTGACGCCTACAGCCACAGCCACGCCAATTCCGTACGAAGCGCGTGTAATCTGGCCTCAAACTCCGGAGTTGAGTCTTTATCAGCAGCCGGGTGGCCCGTCTATAGGCAGGCTATACTATTCTCAGATAGTCATGGTTCACCATGCCCAAGAAAATTATGAGGGTCTGGTTTGGGTGAAAATCAGCGACGATCAGGGACGTGTCGGTTGGTTGCCGCAAAATTATCTGGAAATCTTAACCCCCTGAGCGGTTATTTCAGAATTTATTAATACCTGGATTCTACGTCGCCTAATCAGTGAAGGATAGTCACTTTTAGAAAACAGACCTTATTTATGGCAAAAATAGGCTATTTTAGGTAACTTTTCATCTTTTTTGAACCAAAATCGCCACTTTTCGACCTAATTTTAAGATGTTCAAACAAGTATCTTCAGGTTTGTACTTTCACCCATTGGGTGAAATAAAACCACGAATAAAGATCACATGTTAAAATTGAGATAAAGAGTATTTTTTCAGTAAAGGATGTTGAAGTGATCCATAAAATTGTTTTTGCAGCCAGGAATCTGACATCAAACGCGGGCTTGTTTCTACTGCTGGAAAATGCAATGGCCAATGGAATTTTTAATCTAATTAACACCGTCCTTGTATTTGATCGCCCATCGACCAACAAAATCAAGATGAACCACATCAAGACGATGCTCTGCGGCCACTATATCGGGATCGATAGACTGGAAAGAATTAAACTTCTGCAAGGTGATCCACTGGTTGAAGCGTTTGAGATTTCGGTGAAAGAGCCTGAAACGGTATCACGGTTTTTGGGTAACTTCAATCATAAAACAACGCAGATGATGAGGGAAATCAATTTCCGGGTCTTCAAAAAGTTGTTGAGAAAGAAAAAACTAAAATCTATTACCATTGACATCGACAGCAGCGTGGTCAATGTCGAAGGTCATCAAGAGGGAACAGCGAAGGGTTATAATCCAAAAAAGCCCGGTAATTTGTGTTACAACATCCAGTTTGCCTTCTGTGATGAATTGAAGGCCTACATTACTGGCTTTGTGCGCAGCGGCAATACGTACACTGCAAACGGCGCTGCCGAAATGATCAAAGAAATCGTTGCCCATATTAAAACCGATGATTTGGAAATCCTGTTCCGCATGGACAGTGGGTACTTTGATGACGAGATCATTTCAACCATCGAATCAGCCGGTTGCCAGTATTTGATCAAGGGCAAAGAGTATCCAACGCTCTCCTCTCAAGTTACAGCACCAACCATTTCATTCACGCAAGGTGATGAAGGCAGGGAAACAACGGAGCTTGTTACAAAACTGAATACCTGGGACAAGGATAGAAGATTTGTTGTATCGCGCGTATTGAAACCAGAAAAAGAAAGGGCACAATTATCTCTCTTAGAAGGTGACGAATACGAATACTTTTACTTTGTGACCAATACCGAACTGGCTTCAGAAAAAGTGGTCATTGCGTACGAAAAACGCGGCAATGCCGAAAATTACATCAAGGAAGCCAAATATGACATGGCCGTTGGGCGTCTTTTACTGAAATCGTTCTGGGCGAATGAGGCTATTTTTCAATTGATGATGCTTTCATACAACCTGTTCTTGCTGTTCAA
>JBBAES010000015.1:0-21952 GCA_041655815.1 Anaerolineaceae bacterium | reverse complement strand
TGCGGGCGTTATTCAAGTGCTGCTGATGCTTCAGTTCTGACTTGCAGCCGATGCAAACTGAAGAAAGACAGCACAGCTAAAACGCCAACGACCGCGCCGGCATACCAGGGCGCGAGGGTGCTGATATTGTCCGAAAGAAAACCTGCGCCCATTGGCCCAACCGACAAGGCGATATACCAGGAAAGCCCGAAGAAGCCTAGGTAGCGACCTCTCTGATCAGGTGGAGCAAGGTTGGCAACATAGGCAGTCGCGGTAGGGGCCGTGATCAACTCTCCAAAGGTCATGATGACCATTGCCAAAAGAAACCCCCAAAAGTTAGTGCTGAAGGCTACCAAAAGCATGGCCACAGGATAAAAGGACGCGCCTACCGGCATGACTTTGGTCGGTGAATGCCGGGTTGTAATGCGGGTGATGGCGACCTGTAAAAAGATGACCATCAGCGCGTTGGTGGTTGGGATCCAGGAAAACCGGGCTTCAACGATGCCGTAATTTTGTTTAATGTAAACCGCCAATACGACCCACATCAATGTGGCGCAGATCTCCATCAGTGTGAAAGAGCCGAGCATACGTGAAAAGGCTTTGTTTCGCAAAGCCTGAGAAATCACTCTGAATTGGTCTTGCAAGGTTTCGCGAGGTTTGCCTTCCTGGTGCTGGAGCGTTTCCTTGACGAATAGGATTGTTAACAGTCCAAAGAAAGCCAACGCCACTGAAGCAGTCACGAAACCAATATTGTAAGAACGCGAGAGCACCAGCCCGCCCAGGATAGGCCCCAGTGCAACACCGACGTTGCGCCCCATGCGAATGAGACTGTAGGCTTGCGTACGGTCCTCTGGCGGAATCACATCCGCGACGATTGCGTCTGTGCCAACCCGATAAAGCGGGCTGAAAGCGCCAGATAAGAACATTATCAAAGCAAACTGCCAGAATTCCACCACAAAGATATAGCCTAAATAAACCACTGCCATACCAAAAAGGCCAATCACCATCATCCCTTTGCGCCCGAAGCGATCTACCAGCGCGCCGGCTGCCACGGAAGCCACAAACCCCGAGACTGAGTTAAATGTCATCAGGCTGGTTACCGCTGCCATAGGAAGAAGCAGCTTCTCAGACGCATAAATTGTCAAAAACGGCCAAACCATGGTCGTTCCGGTGCTGGAGACTATCAGCCCAATAAACATCAGCCAAAATTGAATGGGGTAACGCCGAAAGAGGGATGTGATCCGAAACATTGTTTATTCCTGAGGAGGTGGGATGGGGAACGGGGCTTCGCAGGTAAAACCAAACGGTGCCAGAAGAGGAGCGTAGGTATACAGGTCAAAATACAACGTGACCGGTGTGGCGAGTCCTTCGTATTCGATCAGATATGGGTCAACGATAACTCCCGCCTGATTAAATTGCGGAGCCTGGCGGTTGAAGATGACCTCTTCGCCGTTGGGCCCCCGTAAAGTGAGCAGGTAGAGCTGTTCTCGCCGGGGACCGTCGCTCAACTGGTTACTGCCGACTCGAATGGGGTCGTCGGGTGAAAAGCCGTAGGATAAATCAGCTGAGATTTGACAATCCAGGATTTCGTCGTTCTCCAGAAAACGCAGGCTCGTGGCCAGTTTCAGGAAAACCGGCTGACCTGAAGCTTGCCAGCTTTGTTCTGGCTGAGCAGTCAGGCTGATGCCAACCAGGTGCAGACAACGGTTTTGGCTGGCCAGGACCAATACTTGACCATAAATCGCAGTATCTGAATCGACGATATCCCTGAATTGGAAAGTGGCGGCAGGTCCAGCAGGCAGCTGCATCTCGTCCAGTGCAGTCACCTGAAAGAAGGTGGAAGACTCAGCCATGCTTTTCCGGGTCTCTTCCAGGCAATCCACGGAACTCAGGGGCTCTGAAGTCTGCTGGCTGCTTATCGTGAAAAAGAACGAGTCGTCGCCGGTGCTGAGCGTGACCTGATCTTGAATGGTTTGAAGCGTAAGCGCGGGCTGATCGTCAGACCAGACGGTGATTGGCTTGAAAGCGAATCCCTCTAAAGGGTTGAGATATTCAGTTTCGGATTGGACTATCTCGAACGGAAGTGGAGCGGTGTCTGCAGTTTGAATTGTTTCGGGCAGCGCAGGAGGGATAAAAATGGGCACTTCTGTGCGTGCCAGACTGCTGCTGGGTTGAAGCTGGCAGGCTGCCAATGCCCAGACACTAACAACCACTGACCAGGTCAGGCGGCTGATGGACATGGTTATTCTTCCGGCTCAATGGCCTTGACCATATCAAATTTCTTGAGCATATCCCGAAAAGTAGGCAAAAAGGCTTGCCATTCCGCTTCTACCCCTGTGCCAAAAAAAACAAGTATGTAGAAAGGCATGGCAACAATCACGACCCGTCCGAGCATATAGCTGTCTTGGTGGGGTTTGGCGAAATCGAGCAGCATGGCAGGATATTTATCCACTCGAATTTCACCTTCGTTGACCACCTCATAATCGTCATCGATGTATGAGGCTAATAGCGGCTCGATCTCTTGCTTTGCCAGGTCGATATGCGTTGCGGTGTCGGTTGTATTGGTAGGAGCACTGTAGACCCTGACAACAAGCTCTTCCTCGCTGCCAGCGTATCCAGGGGGAACGATTGTCAGCAGTTGATTATCAACGCTGGTTTCCCAACCTTCTGGTATAGCAAAGGTATAGCGGTCATACGGGTCGCGGTAATCTTCGAGTGGCAGGCTCGCCCCGGAAGTGCGGTTACAAGCACTGAGCAGGGCAAGCAAGGCTGACACCAGGAGGATGGCTTTGTGGATTTTTGAGGCGCGCATACCCTGAGATTGTACTTGATTTAGTCAGTTGTGGTTGAAAAATTGTGCTGTTTCAGGCGCAGCGATTTTCTTCTTCGGTTGAGCTAAAGTGGAGGATGGTGAGGCTGGTTATGCCAGATGGAATGGAATCAGAGATTGCTTTTCTGACTATAATCAGGGAATGCACGAACTTATAGACGAAGTTAAATACAGCGGGCGAAAAACCCTGGCTATCGAGGTCAAAGCCGGTGGCGTGGTGATTGTCAGGGCGCCCAAAGGAACCGGAAAAAGCAGAATCGTGCGCTTTGTGCGGGAGAAGTCAGACTGGATACAGCAGGCTAAAGCGCGCATGGCTGAATTCCCGGTGAATGGCACGCAGCAGCAGTTTCATCACGGTGCTCAAATCGTCTATCTTGGTCAGTTTTGGCAATTGCGGCATTGCGAACAGGTAAAAAAAGGTCTTTCCTTTGATGAAGATAGTGGTTTTATGCTGCAGAAGGACCGACTGGTTGAGGCGGCAGAGCTGCTGAATGGGTTTTATCGTGCACAAACCCGCAGACTGACTTCAGCCTACGTAGACCGTTACGCCTCTAGGTGGGGTTTGTCGGTCCAGTCATTGCGAATTACCAGCGCAAAGACCCGCTGGGGCTCTTGCAGCGGAAAAAACGCGCTCAATTTCTCTTACCGGTTGGCAATGGTGCCGCTGGATGTGATTGAATATGTGGTCGTGCATGAATTGGCCCATACACGTCATCACAATCATTCAGCCGAATTTTGGCATTTTTTTGCTCAAATGATGCCGGATTACCAGCCGAAGCGGGAATGGTTGAAACGCAATGGGCGGCAGCTGCCAACTCTCTGACCTTATGATGCATCCATCGCAGGGGCTACCGATTTACCCTTTACCAATAATTCGAATTTGGGATCTGACTTCGCGCTGGGGAAAAACAAACGGATGCTGTCACGACCAATCGAAAGGGGGACGAATCTACCAAACTCAAGACGCCAAAGTCAGCACGATCTATAAAATCAAGCCCAAAGTCCGCATTCATATCACGATCTTTTCTGCGCATAGTAGCAACCGTTTTAACTTAATCTACATATAGAAGGCTTAAAAAGTGCCGAAAAGGTACTTTTTGGTGTCGAAAGTTCCGCTTTTGACCCTTTTCTTTTACTCCTAAATTTGCTACACTTGCAGCTATTAGAACAAACGTTCTAAAAAAGAGGAGAAGCGTGATATGCTACAAGAAACCCCCACTTTAACGGCTCAGACGCAAGTCCTCGACCCTGCCCACCCTTCCTCAAGGGTGGGCAGCGGTGACTTGCCCGGCCGGTTTCCAGAACAAGAACAACACGATGACTTACATAGCCTTCTTCTGCAGAGGTTGACGTTAGTCAGTCAACGACAGGAAGACGCTTCACGAATTTCAGAGACATTCAGCAAACAAGAACGCTTACAGCTAGCCGAGGCAGCCCGCCTCAGCCTGGTGGATGAAATCGCTCTACTGCGGAGGATTATCAAGATGTTTGCCAAAGAAGCAGATTTGGTCCGGGATGGTGCCCCGTATCCAAGTGATCTGGCCAAGACGCTGGACATGCTGGGGCTCTCCTGCGGAAGGCTTGCCAGCCTGCTGCGTGTGCAGGTGGTCCTGCAGGGTCCACAAAATGACGGTTTGATTGATGACTTGCTTAATCTGATGGGCACTTACGTTGACAAATTGGCTGGATCGGAAGGTGGCAGTGATGACTGAACTTGCTCTTCTGCCTCAAACCACACGACTGGGTCTATCCGTCCAGGCAGCGGACCCGATCGCACGACTTAAGAAAAACCTGCCGGAGAAGATTGCCACGCGGGTTGACTTTTTACGCAGTTTACGCCACATCGAGCATTTCAGCCGGGTGTTTGGAGGTGTACGGCTGCGCCGATATCAACTTGAGGCAGCCAACGCCATCGTTGATTCCGTCCTCAGGCAGCGGGGATTGTCGATTGTGGTCATGTTCCCGCGCCAATCTGGCAAAAACTTGCTTCAGGCGCAATTGGAAGTCTACCTGATGGCTTTGCTTGGTACTCAGGGCGCCGAGATGGTGAAACTCTCGCCAACCTACCAGCCTCAAAGCCTGAACGCCATGCGGCGGCTTGAAACAGCCCTGCAGGCAAATTATCTCACCCATGACCAATGGTACAAAACCGCAGGGAACCACTATTGCTTTAAAAATGCTCACCTGACCTTCCTCTCTGCGGCGCCTGGCTCGAACATCGTTGGCGCGACCGCGTCGACCTTGCTGGCTCTGGACGAAGCGCAGGATATCGGCATTGATAAGTATGACAAGCAAATTTCGCCTATGGCAGCTTCGACCAACGCGACGCGAGTTTTCTGGGGCACGGCCTGGACCGGGCAGACACTGCTGGCAAGGGAACTACGGGCCGCCAGGCAGGCAGAAGCAAGGGACGGCATCAGGCGGGTTTTCCACCTGACAGCAGAGCAGGTTCGCACCGAAGTGCCGGCTTATGGGCGCTTTGTGGATGACCAGGTGGCTCGTTTGGGTCGCTCTCACCCGATGGTGCGCTCCCAGTTTTTCAGCGAAGAGATCGATTTTGCCAGCGGTTTGTTCACACCAGCCAGATTGAGTTTGATGCGGGGCAATCACCCTGCGGTCGATCGTCCGCAACCAGGCAGGCGCTATGCCATGCTGGTTGATCTGGCAGGTGAAGATGAGCAGGTGCGGCAGAGTGAACTCTCGGCTGGTCTGCAAAATCCCAATCGTGACGCCACCGCGGTGACCGTTGTCGAGGTCGACCTCAGCCTGATGGATGAAGTCCTGCCGGGCAAACCGCGCTACCGCGTTGTGCAGCGTTATTTGTGGCAGGGTGAAAAGCACAGCACGCTTTATCAACGGCTCTACCACCTGTGTCAGCACTGGCGGGTAGAAAAGATGGTAGTGGATAGCAGTGGAGTGGGCGCCGGGGTCTGCTCATTCCTGCGCGACCGCCTGGGAGAGCGGGTGATTCCACTGACCTTCAATCGTCAGGTCAAATCGAAACTTGGCTGGGGTTTCCTGGCTGTAATCGATACCGGACGTTTCCAGGATTTCTGTCAGGCATACGGCACAAGCAGTGATGCGGGGCAAACGAACCCTCTGGCGGTAGAGATGATGAATGAGCAGGAACGGTTGCAGGCACTCTTCCAGCGACAGCTCCGGGCAGTCACTTGCGAGGCCAGTGTGGGACCGGAACGCTGGTTGAAGTGGTCTGTTCCCGAAGGAACGGCTGACCCACTGGGGGGCTTGCTGCACGATGACCTGATCATATCCGCGGCTATGACCGCGATCCTGGATGAACAGGAGTGGAGTCTCTCCCTTTCCGCTCAATTTATCCAGGCAGCAGATCCACTCAAAGAAATGGATGGAGGTTTTTGATGGCTTACTTTACACGTAACCAGGGCTATCCCCTGGGGGTCGATCTTTCCCAGCACAACGCTAGTGGGGACGGCAGGCGCATCCCCAATTTTGATCAATTCAAACTACACATTCCTGAAATACACTTTGTGGCCATGCGCACCGGTATCTCCTGGGGGTATCGCGACCGAATGTTCCCGCGCTATTTTGACGAAGCCAGGCGGGTTGGGTTATGCATCCTACCATACCACGTGCTTTACCCCAATGCGGAAGTCATCAGGCAGATGGATGCCTTTCTGACCATCCTCAAGGATGCGGACCTGGAGCAGTTGCGCCTGGTTCTGGATGTGGAACTTGAACAAGGCAAAAACAAGACCTTCATCACCAAAGTGTTGAATCAGGCATTGGACTATTTACAAAAAGCCACTGGGCGCTACCCAATCGTCTATTCGAGGGCGATGTGGGTCAATGAAAACCTGAGGATTGAAGACCTTCCCAAAGTGGATTGGTGGCTGGCGCAGTATATCCGCAGCCTGGAACAGCCGCTTTTTACGCCCGAATATCCCTGTCCGCCTATGCTGCCAAAGGGAGTGCGACAATGGCTGATCCACCAGACAGCGCAGCGCGCGCCAGCAATTGGTGGGGTGGGACATTATATGGACTACAACCGTTGGAACGGCAGCCCGGAACAACTGCTGGCCTATTTCGGCAAAACCCAGCCTGTGCTGGCATTATGCCCTGTTGACCAATTGCCCTGCGAGCGCGCGCTGAAGACCCCCAAGACTCTGGCAGTAAAAGAAGAGGTGGCAGCATGACCAGTCTGCGTGAACGTTTCCAGACCCTTTTTCAGAAAATGGATAATAACCCGGACAGCTCTGGCTTACGAACAAAACTGTCTCTCCCTGAACAAGAGAACACTGTGTGGCTGGGCAGTCATTCTTATCCCAGTCAACCCAGAGACCGCGATGCGTACGACCGGCAGACAGTTTTGCAAGATAACCTGGAGGCCTGGCGTTTCAACCCGCTTGCCCGCAGGATCGTCGAGCTGACCACCCAGTATGCGACCGGAGGTGGGCTGATTGCCAATTGCCTGCATAAACCCACTCAAGACTTTATTGAAAGCTTCTGGAGTCACCGCCTTAATCGCATGGAAAACCGAGTCAGGGAATTTTCGGACGAGCTGTGTTTGAGTGGGAATCTTTTTTTGCTGCTCACCACTGACCAGAGCGGTATGAGTTACCTGCGAGTTTTGCCTTCCACTGATGTGGTCCGGATCGTAGCCAGGGAAAACGACATCGAGCAGGAACTGGCATTTCATTTGCGCCTGCCTGGAGAAACCGAAGAGCTGGTCTATCGCGGTTATGACCCTCAAGAGGATGAGATCGATCAACAAGGTCGGCTGGAGGCGGTTGTTCTGCACTACGCGGTCAACCGACCGAGTGGCTCCCAGTGGGGCGAAGGCGATTTGACTCCTATTTTGAAGTGGCTGGCACGTTACAGTGCCTGGCTGGAAGATCGCGTGCGGCTAAACCGTTTTCGCAATGCTTTTGTCTACGTGGTTAAGGCTCGCTTTGGCAGTGAGGCAGAACGGTCAGCACGTCAGTTGCAGCTGGCGGCCAACCCGCCCGCGCCCGGATCGGTGTTGGTGACCGATGAAAGTGAGGAATGGTCTGTTCTCGCGCCCAAACTGGAAGCGCTGGACGCTTCCAGTGACGGCCTGGCGATCAAGAAGATGATTGCTGCTGGGGTCGGTTTGCCACTGCATTTCCTGGCTGAGCCAGAGTCTTCAACCCGAACCACAGCTGAGGCGGCCGGCAGCCCAACCTATCGCCGCTTCAGTGAAAGACAGCGCGTTATCTGCGCGCTGCTCGAAGATGTTTTGCACGTAGTTGTAAGTAGACGCGCCTGCTTTGACCCAGGCGTTGATTGCGACGCTCCAATTCGGGTTGAGGGTGGTGATGTTAGCGCCAGGGATAACCGTGAGTTGGCACAAGCCGGGCAGCAGGTTGCCCAAGTGGCTGGCGACCTCTACCAACAGGCGCTGATTGATGAGCGCGAGGTCCTGAGGCTGGTTTACCGCTTTATGGGCGAGCGTATGCCTGAGCCTCTGCTGGAAAAATCTGAATGAGGAAGAATCCGACCGGCTAGCACACGTGGGGCGGGCAGCAGGTCGGCTTTCAGACGCTATGGGAATTAAGAAGAATGGAAGGAGTTCTATGACTGAAAAACGACAGCATCTGGCGTTGGAGGTCACTCCGGCTGGCAGCGGTCGCTTCGAGATCCTGGCGATCACGGCAGGCGCGGCTAATGGCTGGCAGTTCCCGGCGCAGGTCTTGCGGGAATCGCTGGATATGTGGGACGGTGTGAATTGTTTTTTGGACCACAGTCTCAAAGAACGCTCTGTGCGGGATATCGCAGGCGTGCTGCGGAAACCGGTCTGGGATGAAGAAACCCAGGGAGTGCGCGCGGAGCTGAGCGCTTTTGGACCATCAGCAGAAGTGCTGAAGGATATCGGCCGTCAGGTTTTGGAGGAATCTGATGAAGCAGCTGTCAAGGTAGGCTTCTCTGCCGATGTGCTCTTTCAGGGTAAGGCTGGAAAGGTGGAGAAAATCCTGCGGATCTACTCTGTCGACCTGGTCTATAACCCCGCCCGTGGAGGGATTTTTCTGCGAGCCCTCAACCAACTCGGAATCAACCCAATTATGGAAGGAGAATTGAAAATGCCTGTTCAAAACAATACGATAAATCTTCAGGAAACTGATTTCGACCAGGGAGGTGTTGATAGCGAAACCTCTAGGGAGAGCAAAAGCCTGGAGACACAACTGTCTGAGATGCGCCAAATGAGAGCAGAGATGAGCACTTATCTGCTCGAAAACAGCCTCTCGAATGCCGTATTGCCGCAAAGCATGAAGAACAACATTCGAAAACAATTTCAAAATCGCAGCTTTGTGCCGGCAGAGCTGTCACAAGCCCTTCGGGAGGCACATACGCTGCTCAGCGAGCTGGAGGCCAACCATATTGTCAAGGGTCCCGCACGAATTGAGGGCATGATCGAGCCGGGTGAGCGTATCCAGGCGGCAGTGGATGACCTGTTTGCTGCTCCTCGCGAGAAGAAAATGGTTAACGCCTCAGTCGCCAAACTCTCTGGTATCCGCGAACTGTATCTCAGCCTGACAGGAGATTTCGATCTGCATGGAGGTTACTTTCCACAGCGAGCCCACCTGGCGACCACGGCCGATTTCAGCGGATTGGTGAAAAACAGCCTGAACAAACTGGTCAGCAACACCTGGGAAGAACTGGGCAGGGCTGGCTATGACTGGTGGAAAGATGTCACGGTGCAGGAACATTTCAACAGCCTGCATGATATCACCGGCACACTGATCGGCACGGTAGGGGACCTGCCGATAATTCAGGAGGGTGCCAATTATCCGGAATTGATGGTGGGTGATTCTCCGGAGACGGCCAGTTTCACGAAATATGGCGGATACATCCCCTTGACGCTGGAATTGATCGATCGGGATGAGACTCGCAAACTACGCGCTTACGCGCGTGAGCTGGCCTCCGCCGGTATGCGAAAAATTTCACGGCTGGTCGCGGAAATTTTCACAGCCAATGGCGGTGTCGGTCCAAACCTGGCGGGTGGAGAAGCGCTGTTCAATGCTAATCAGGTCACAGCCAGTGGTGGGCATGCCAACCTGGGCACGCTCGCGCTTAACCCTGGGAACTGGGATTTGGTCAGCGCAAAGGTTTACGCCCAGCCGATGTTGGTCAAGAACAGCGTCGGTCTGTATGGTAGCGGACCCCAAATGGCGGTAAATCCCAAGTTCGTTTTGGTGCCGCGCGCCCTGCAGAAGACCGCAATGGAAATTTGCACAGGTTCATTGGTTCGCGAAGCCGATTACGTCTATGACAACGTTTTGAAAGGCAGCGCCGTGCCGCTGGTAATTCCGGAATGGATTGATCCTAACGACTGGGCGGCTGTGTGTGACCCGCACGTGGCACCCGCCATCTTTGTGGGCGAACGCTTTGGTCTGGCACCCGAAATCTTTATCGCTGGCGATGAACTTTCTCCGGCGGTCTTCAGCAACGATGAACACCGCTTGAAAGTGCGCCACTACCTGGCTGTCTGGGTCAATGATTTCAGACCGCTGTTCAAAAATAATGTCGCCTGAGTGCGAAAGGAGAGAGTATGTCTAAATTGAAGTTGCTGTTGGGTTCAAGAAAATTTTGGGCAGCCCTGGTAGGCCTGGTTTTCATGATCATCAAAGCCTGGAAACCCGATTTCCCCCTGGACGCTGATCAACTGGCAGGGATTATCGCAATTTTGGTGACCTACATTCTCGGCACCGCACTGGAAGACGGCTTACGCGCCGATAGTTAACCCTTGGATAAAAGTGCCCCCTTACCCGCAGCGGGTGAGGGGGCAGGAGGTTGAAATGACTGAAAACGAGATAAAAAGGATTGTCAACAAGCTGATGGGCAAAGACGTGCTCAGCTACCGATTGCGAGAGGATGGCTTCCTGATTGTGGTCAACAAGCAAGGCTGGAAGGTGACTTTCTCACCGGCCGAAGTCGAAAAAGCGCATCAAAGCAGCCAAAGAAAAGCAAGAGCTGCAAATGGTTGACCTGGATAGTTTGATCGTGCGGTTGGAAACACTGTTTCTGGACCCACACGGGCTGGCACTTCCGCAAGGGTTGGGAGAAGAAGCTTTTCGCACCAGCCTGGAGGAACTCAACACTACTCTGGGCAGCGACTATCTCTTGAGCGGTTTGCAGGATGCCAGCCTGACGACACTGCCAGATGGCTGCTTGTCAGCCCTAATTGAGGGTGCCGCGGCGGTAGTTTTGGAGGCAGTTCTAATGCACAACCAATTAAGCTATAGCAACCTGCCGGCAAATCAGCCAGATATCGAGAGCTGGGCGCGCTACTTGAGGCAGGAACGCGACCGCGCCCTGGATCGACTGCGATTGCGCGCTTTTTCGCAGTCCGATGCTTTGCCCTGGGCTACCTGGAACCTGGAAGATCCGAGCAGCTATGACTAATCTGGCTATCGGACGCATGGACCTGCCAGATGAGCAGGGCTGGCTTGCGCTGAACGGCAGTACTGTGATGGACGGGCTGGTGGACTCGCAATATCAGTTCCAGCCCAGTGACGAGCAGATCACCCAAGAAAACGTGCTGCTCCGATTGCGCGGTTCGGCAGCACAGCTTCGGACCTGGCTTGATCGATTGGAGCAATTTCAGCTGCAGCCTTGTGACCTCTTTCTGCGTATATGGAGTGACGACCACAATAGTTATGGGCATGCTCATATCCATAAAATCAGCCTAGAGACCCAGCCCGGTCACCTGCCTTCTCATGAAAGAGGTTCCCTGCAGCTCAAACTGAGCTTCCTGAGGGAGACGCTGTTCTTCGGCGAGGAAAAGCCCTTGCCGTTGAGGAACAGCTCGGGAGGAGGACAGACATCCGGGCTGACCATATCTAACCACGATGACAGCACTATTGGGCATGACAATTGGTTTGGCGTTGATAATGCCGACTTGCAATTGCTTTACCCTGCTTTGACCCGCTTCCAGTTTGAAAACAATTTCAATGGAGCTGACCTGGACGATTTTTGGGTTGGAAGCTTACCCTGCGGACTGGGGAATACCCGTCCGACACTGAACCTGGAGGCTGAAAATGGGATCGGAGGGACAGTCGTAAGCAACAGCCAGGCTTCAGCCGGAAAGTACTGTCAATATCGCTGGAGCGGGAGCGGTTGGCAGACGCTTTCAAGCTGGGTGTTGGGTCCACTCGAGGTCAGCCAGCTGACGGGCGGAACGGTTTTGCCCTTGCTGCGGTTTTTTAACACGCCTTCGAGCTCTTCGCTGCAGCTGCGAATCGCAATCAACGTGATGGGAAAACTGGTTTTTGAGGGTCCTGCTTGCTATCACCGCTCCGGTAAAGGGTTTTCGAGCCTGGAGCCGCTTGGCTTGCCACTGGGACAATTACCTCTGGAGGACTTTGCCTGCCACCATCAGCTGGTTTTGCAGGCAAAACAGACCGATGTCGGTGAACACCTGCTGGAACTGGATGATCTATTACTGCTGCCACAACATGGCTTCGTTCAGTATCACGCCTTGGGAGGGTTAGCCTGCGGTTCCAAACTGGTTGAAGACCAGATAACAGGCAAGAGCTGGAGCTGGCTGGAGGGGATGGAATTTAAAAGTCATTCTCGAGCTGGCACAGGACTGGAGCTGCTGCCTACCATTCAGCAACATTACTGGTGCTTTCAAACTGGTTCAGACGGCAAAGCTACCATCGATCGCACACTCTCAGTAAGGGCCTGGTATCGCCAGCAATGGAGGTTGCCTTGAGTTGGTCTGTGGAAGTTTTAGACAGGGAGAACGGGCGCTTTTTGAATTCACCGGAAACATGCCAGCCAATCAGTCTGCGCTGGGACGATCTGTGTGGACCGGATTTGGCGTTAATCCGCTGCCCATGTGATCAGTTGAACATGGCTGACTGGCGCGAGCGTCTAGGTCATGATGTGCGCGTTTATGATCCGCAAGGCAGACTGGCATGGTGGGGTTACCTGGAACGAGTGGATTACCTTCGGGCTGCTCTGCACCAGTCTGTTGGGTTGGATGGGCTGGCAAACCGGGTGGCGGTCCGTTTCAGGGATCTGGGCAGTCATGAGCCGGATAAGTTCATCCAGACAGCCTGGTTCGAAGATCTGGAAAGCCAGGCTGTCTATGGCATAAAGGAAGCCGTGATCCAGACAGGTTACCTGTTCAACTCCAACGCGGAACAGATGGCTGCGATGCGGTTAAAGCAAGCGGCCTGGCTAGAGGTGCTGGTGGAACCTCCGGGAAAAACACAAGAGCATGAGACTGGCGGTTATTATCTGCACTGCCGGGGCTGGATGCGCACCTTAAAGTGGCGGGTTTGGCCGGGGGTGAGCCCTGTCATCAGTCATGCTCCTTCCCAGCAAGGGCTGCAGGCGTTAGGCAATTCGCAATTGAATCGACGTCTTGCCCAGTCATTCATGGTGACAGATTCACTATTGTTTAATCGCATAGCAGTCCGCCTTCGCAAGCAAGGCAACCCCACGGATTCCGTTCGTTTAAGCTTGCAGCCTGATATGCGCGGCGCACCTTCCGGACTCGAAATCGGTTTTCAGTTACTCAACGCCAGCCAGCTGAAGGCCGAATCCTACTGTTGGGAGGAGGTGCTCTTATCTAAACCTGCCAGCCTGACTGCCGGAGGCGTCTATTGGCTGGTGTTAGAGCGCAGTGGTGTGAACAACACGGGCAATCATTACCTGCTGGCGTTGGATGAGAATCAGGGTTATTTCCATGGCACCATGTTAATTTACGATCAGGCGTCCGCAACCTGGAAAAGCCGTCTTCCGGGAGCTGACCTCTTGTTCCGATTGAGCGGCGTGCGCGAGCAAGCCGAGCAAATGAGAGACGTGATCGGTCACGCCGGGCAATTCCTGCGCGGATTTGAGGCGGATATCGGACAGAGGCTGGATCTTCCGCCAATTGGTGGCGAAGGGCAGGACTGTCTGCAGCTGCTTCGTTTCTTAATGACTCAGGGGAACGGAGCTCTGACACCTCTTTGCGCCAGCATTGATCCAAACCGAAAGCTGCAGGTCTGGCAGCGACCAGAGCCGGCCAGTGCTATCCTGGCGCTTACCCGCGAGGGTAAACTTGAAACCCGCTTTGGTCAGGCATTGGACGCGCCCTGGCAGGCGGTTGGTCAGTGGCTGCTTTCGGATTCCGCACAATCTTTTTACCTTTCAAGTCTCGTGCTTGAACCGAAAAGCAATCAGGTGAGCTTGAACCGCTGATCGTTTTGGTTAAATGCGTTTTCTGTTGGCGAGATTGAGGACGCTGTGAGCTTTGTAAAACTGAGATATTAACTGTCCTCAATCCACCACACAGTAACTTCACCTCAATCTTTTTATTGTAGTCTATATCATTAGAAGCCCACTTGCTTTCCTCGACTATAATTAATTTAATATCATTACGATTTTCTATTGAATTTAAACTTTCTAATTAAGACAAGCAATAATTATGCATGTGCTATACTACTTAATTAGCCTATTAAGCGGAGAAAAAAATGAACAAAGTCGCGATTATGAGTGATTCATCGGCATATATTCCTCAGGCTTATGTGGATCAATACAATCTGTCAATTGTGCCATTGACAGTTAACTGGCAGGGTAAATCCTATTATGACGGGATTGATATTCATGCGACGGAGTTTTACCAGCAATTAGCTGCCTCTAAGGAAGTGGCAACTACCAGTCAGGTCACAATGGGACAGTTTCTTGAAGTCTTCAGTGAGCTCCTTGGCAAGGGCAAAGATGTGCTGTATATGGGCATTTCCAAGGGGCTCTCAGCCACTGTGGATTCGGCGCTTCAGGCAAAGAAAGAACTCGGCGACCCTGAGAATCTGATCGTTATGGATACCAGTCTGGTATCTATGGCTTTGACCCTGATGGTGCTTGAAGTTGCCCGCGCCGCTGAGAAAGGTGCCAGTTTGGCTGAATGTTATCAACTCGCCCAGGATGCCTTTCCGCGCATTGGGGTTTACTTCACCGTTAATACGCTCGAATACCTGCATCGTGGCGGACGAATCAATACGGCCAAACGTCTGCTGGGTTCAGCCCTGAACCTGCAACCGATTATGATGATTCGCGAAGGAAAAATCGAGTTGGTCGAGAGTGTTCGGTCAGAAAAAAAAGCTCTCAATCGTCTGGTCGAACTGATTGAGAAAGACATCGCCGGTCGAAAACCCGTCCGGATTGGTCCTTTCCATGCACTGGCTTATGACGATATGATTACTTTGGAAGAAATTGCCCGGGAACGTCTGGAGCCGATCGAAGTTATCCGCTCAGAGGTCAGTCCGGTCATTGGTTGCCACGTTGGTCCTGGCACGGTCTCGATGGCTTATATCGTTGACAAACAAGCTTAATACCTGTAACTAACGGTAAACTCCCCTGCTCACCGCGTAATTAAACCTTAGGCGGGAAGTTGTTGCAGTCCAGTGGTTAAAGATCCCGAGTTTTCCTCGAGATAATCAGAAAGCTTAGTCCTGTTTAGTATATTCCAGGGCTTGGAATCAAACCTGATTTGCGAGGAAAGCCATCGCCAACAGTCTCAGCGTCGCGCCGAGACTGTCATTTTTGTCTGGCTGCGCACAACTGAGGTTTGCCCAGAGAAGGTCTGTTAATTCGCGTTCCTGCAGCGTGATCAGGGCAGGGGCAGTGCAGGAGAGCATGGCAATCGTGCTGAAAGTGAGATCGGATAAGCCCTGTTTAAGGTATTCATCAACCAGTTTTATCAGGTTTACGTGAAGGCTGCGGAGAGCTTCTTCTGACTCTGGGTCGCGGTCGAGCAAGGCCAGCATGCCTGACTGCAGCAGGCTCAGGCCAAGCCTGCTGGTGTCGGGACTACTCGTGAAATCATCCCATTCATTCGGATTCGGAAAACCCCGGTGCCGGTCAAGGGCTGACCAGTTCAGAACAGGATCCAAAGGTTTGAGACTTTTGAGCAGGTAGCCGCTGAAGGGTAGCCGCTCAAGAGATTCTGCTGGCAGGGTCTCCGCATATTTGTTCAAGGCTTGCAGCCTCCCGAGCATCAGCTCCGGGTAGTGAAATCTGTTGAGCCCGGGCCAGCGCTTTGTTGCCGCCAGCATGGAATAAATAGCCCAGAGTTCAGCGTGAGCGTCTGGATCCAGCTTTGGCGAGCGGGGTAGATCTGGCATGAATTTCCAACTGCTCAGTTCAGGTGGGTCAAAGGCGGGGTGGGCCAAGAGGCTTGCAAACAAGGCTTCAGCCTGTACACTCGCCTGGGGGTCGGCCTCAGCCATTAAGGTACTGATCAGGATGGCAAGCGCCTGCGTTTGAGTCGAAGCAACCAGCTGATAGCGCAGACCGCTTTTCTCAACCCCAGTGCGCAAAAAAAGACGGCGCCCCTCCTCGGTCGGCAGTAAGCGCTCCGCTTTCCATTGCCGGTAGGCTTGCTGAAGCGCGGAAGATCGTTCAGATAGTTCTTCAGGGCTCAAGGGGTTCAGTATCTCGTAAGGAACAAGCCGAGGTTCCTGCTTAGAGATTGGTTCAACTGGTAAGACTGGTGTTTCGGATGGTTGCCTATTTTTCTTTCGCTGGATCATCCAAACCGCTAAAACGAAAAACAGCAACACTCCCAGGATGTTGAGGATCAGACCTGCCAGGTAGGTTGCGTCGGTCGGGTCAAGCTGCGGAAACATGTCCTAATCTTATCATTTTTCCAAAGGATAACTCGGACAGCCAGTGTGATCGCCATTACACTTACCGGGATTTTAGATTTGCGTTCAGTCGATAATTTCTTCTTCCGGCCATCCCTCCAAGGGCACGCAGAAAATGTTTTCAGTGTTAATTTTGAACCCAAGATAATAACCGTCTGGCTCAAGCACTTCAGGTTTCCATTTTTCGAAAAGACTCTTGTTTTCGTCGTAGAGAGCCTGAACTCTGAGGCTGGAAACAGTAGTGTCAAGCCAGGAATTGACGTTGGATTCCTGGGAATTGAAACTTGCTGAGCGGCAGATCAGGAGTTTTTCAAGGTTCTCCTGTAGCTCGGAAGGCAGTTTGCCTGAGTTCACCAGTTTAAATAAATAGGGTTCCGCGTCAGTTGACAAAGCGTGGTTGAGGAAAGAATAGTCCAGATCTTGACCTTCCAGAGCGCGGTTTATATTATGGCGGGCCAGGACCGTGTCCACGTTAATTAAGGACAGGGTAAAAGTGAACAAGAGGGTGGCCGACACTAAAACAAACGCCAGCCGTTTGAATTTACCAGACCATTCCATCACGAGCAAGGCAAGCAATATCGCCGCAAGGAAGAAAATAAAAATCTGAGGAATTAGTCGGTAGGCAGTCAGCCCGTAGGCATTGATGTAAATGACAATGCGCTGATAAGCAGACACCAAAACCACGCCGACCTGGAGCAACAGCAACCCTGCCAGAAGTGAAAAAGCGGACTTCTTGGGCTTGCTCTCGCGGCGAGTGAAGGATGCCAGTGTGTAATAGACCACGCCGGCGATCGCGGCCACAAAGAGCAATTCCCTGAAACCCCTTTCAGCATATTGCGCGTAGGTGAAGCCTTCCTGACTGATGTTAGCTCCACCAGCAAATAAATATTGAAACTGGATGATTAAAAAGAAGGCAAACAGCAGATTCAGGCTTACCAAAGTGATAATTGTCTCTGTCATCCCTAAAAAAGGCTTCAGCAACGGCTTATCAGGCTCGATCTGGCTCGGCTTGCTGCTGTTAACCACCAGCAGCCATAACGCTGCAGCCAAAAGCCAGGTAAAAAAGAGTGTTAGCAGGCTGCGACCAAATAGTTGTGAAAGGAAATCTGCCCTGAGCCACTCCAGCAGGTTGTCGAGTCTGTTTTCGAAGACCGCATCCGCATACGCAAACAGAAAGGTGAAAATCAGCAAAAGAGGAATGCTGATCAAGACGCCTTTCAAGATTCCGAGGACCAGCCGCTTTCCAGAATCTTTTTGTCCGGAATTTTTCATAGGGGAACTCACCGCTTGCGAAGCGATGATCGGAAAACCAACAAACAAACCCGCAATGGCCATTAGAGCGGCTCTCAGGTACTCCCGAATGCGATATTTCCACCAGTCTCCACTAAAGAAATCGGCAGTCAGCAATGCCAGGCAAAACAATGTCACGAGAATAGAAAGCATCACGGTGGAAGCTTCGCTGCGAAAGGCAGGGACCAAACTGGCAAGCAGCGTCAGACCGAGGAGAATCCAGGAAGTCAGCTGAACTTTGCGCTCTTGCAGATGAGCATTGAACAGATAGAGCCCACAAACAACCAGGACAGAGAGCGGCCAACGAAAGCCTATCCCTCCCACTCTCCACCAAAGCAGCATCATTAACGCCCCGGCGACAAACAGGCTCAACAGGGAAAGACGGGGTTGTTTCAGCTCTTCTTTCGGCAGAAAGCCAGTATTGGCTCCTGCATCGTTCATTTCAGGTTTTATTTCTGTACCAAATTCTTCATTCATATCAATTACCTCGTTTACGTTTCCTGACGACCGGCAAAATGGTACTTCAGGTAGAGGCAAGCATAGCCGCAATTTACTCTCGCAGACTTGCAAACACTCTCAAAATAGACTTTGAAAGACATTGAATTTTTAGAAGCTGGTCCGGTTGAGCTCAAGTATACGGTAAACCGGCTGCGGGGCGATACAAGGCAAGCAAGCCTGCCCCGTATGTGAGGGGAATGGTCGATAGGCTGTGCCGGTTTCGCGCTGTTTTGATACAATTCATTTAACCTCAGTTCAACCCAGGAGAAGCCATGGCCAGAGCAACTTTCAATTTCCCAAACGACTTTTTGTGGGGCACTGCCACCGCATCTCACCAGGTGGAAGGCAATAACGTCAATAACGACTGGTGGGCCTGGGAGCAGGAAGAAGGGCACATCCAAAACGGGGATCTCAGCGGGAAAGCCTGCGATTGGTGGTCTGGTCGTTGGCGGGAAGATTTTGACCGGGCTCAAGACGGTTGGCAAAACGCCCATCGCTTTTCGGTGGAATGGTCACGCGTTCAGCCCGAACCTGACCGCTGGGACGAAGCCGTTCTGGATCGTTATCGTGAGATGCTCTTGGGTTTGCGCGAACGCAATATGACCGCCATGGTCACCTTACATCACTTCACCAACCCGAAATGGCTGGCAGATATGGGCGGATGGGAAAACGAAGCTGTCTGCGATCTGTTTGCGGCCTATGTTCGCAGGGCCGTTGAGGCGCTGCAAGCGCACTGTCAGCTCTGGGTCACGATCAACGAACCTAATGTGTATATGAACGGCGCTTATTTGGGAGATGGTTTCCCTCCCGGTAAGAATGACCAGAAAACCGCATTAAAGGTACTGCTAAACATGGTCAGAGCCCATGCCATGGCTTACCAGGTTATCCACGAACTGCAGCCGCAAGCGCAGGTGGGTGTGGCACATCACTGGCGAGGTTTCAAACCAGCGAACAACGGACCGCTGACCCACTATGTCAACAACTTACACCACAAAGCTTTTAACGATGCTTTTGCTCAGGCTCTGAAAACTGGCAAGTTTGATGCGGTACTGCTCAAAGCGGACGTTCCACAAGCTAAAAACAGTCAGGACTTTGTTGGACTCAACTATTACACCCGCGAATTGATTAGCTTTGACCTTGGCAAGAGTGGTAGTTTCTTTAGCAATCGTTACTTTCCCAATGACGCGCTTTTGTCAGAGACCGGTTTCATTGCCAACGACCCACAGGGATTTGAAGAGGCAATTCGTTGGGCAAACAGTTTTGAGCTCCCGATTTATATAACAGAAAACGGCTGTGATGACAGCAAAGACGATTTCCGCAGGCGCTATTTGCTTGAGCATATCATGGCGATGTGGCACATGGTCAACCACAATATGCCGGTGAAAGGCTATTTTCATTGGAGTTTGGTCGATAACTTTGAATGGGAACGTGGCTGGAGCCAGCGGTTTGGCTTATGGGGGCTGGACCCGCAGACCCAAATCCGCACCAAACGCAGGAGTGCTGAGCTGTACGCTGAGATCTGCCGTAGCAACGCGATTACCTCAGAAGCCGTCGAAAAGTTCGCTCCTGAGGTCTATGACCTCTTATATCCACAATAAGTGCCTGGAGCGGATTTGGCAAACCGATAAGTCAGTGTATGCCATTATTTTCCTCAGAAAATTAAGCAGTATGCTCCCATAAGTGGGTGAAAGCCAACGAAGCGTCAGGTTCCTTAATATGCGTGCCAGCTTGAGCTCCCTTTCCTACTCTCCAAAGGCAGATTCACAAACCTGCGCCATTTAACACTACAACAATTCTTCTCCGGGCGCGATTCTTGCAACTATATAGGCAGTGTAGTTTAAAGGAGAAGAACATGTTAAGCACAATACGAGATTTCTTGCTGCAATTTGTCAACCCGCTTGGGTTCGTGAGTGTGGTTCTTTTTATCAGCCTTTTCCTGATCATAAAGAAACCAAAAACAGCCATCTGGTTTGTTGCGATTGCGTTGGTGATTATCGCGGTCTTGGGTAACGCTTACTTCTCAACTTTTCTGACTCGTTCGATGGAATGGCGTTATATGCCCAGCCAAACAATCGAGAAGGCGGATGCAATCTTGCTGATGGCAGACGGCACCCTTCTGGCTGAGACGCCGCGACAACGTGTTGAAGTGGAAGAGGAAGCCGATCGGGCGCTTTACAGCGCCATGTATTATCAACAAGAGCTTGCTCCTGTAATTATTGTGAGCGGCAACACTTCTCGCTCAAGTAGCACTAAAACACTTCTGCTGGAACTGGGTGTGCCTGAGGAGGCGATCATTCTTCAGGATCAAGCCCCGAATCTTCGCCAGGACGTCACCCGTTCACTTGAAATCATTGAAGAGAGGCAGATCAAATCAGTTATTTTGGTAACATCTGCACTGAAAATGGATCGCACAATGCTGCTGATGGCCGAAGAAGACCTGACTATTACCCCCGCTCCCACAGATTATCAGGTCACTCAATCAGGCTGGCAACACATGACTGATTGGAGATGGCAACACGTCATCACTAATCTCATGCCCACCAGCGCCGCTCTGGAACAGTCGTCTCAGGCACTTTGGGAATATTTTTCCCTGGCTTTTTACAGGCTGCGAGCGATTTTTTAACCCGGTTATTTCGCTGACCCTCTATCAGCGATATACTTCCGCTGAAAGCCTGCTGGTCGCCCGGCAGGCTTTTGCGTTAAGTTGAAAAGGGAACTCCGATGCACTAAAATTCGTCATAGAGGTTGAGAAGAAATGGAGATTTTATGAAACGATTGCTTTTAACTTGCCTGGCTGTGCTGCTTTTGATCAGCGCGTGCGTCCAGACTATACCTCAACCTGATCAAGACACGAATTTACCTACAGAGGAAACCACCATGCAAACCGGGAAAGTTGCTTACGCCCCCAACCCTGACTATACACCTGAAGAAATCACGAGCCTGGCGGAGGCCAACAATCGATTCGCCTTCGATCTTTACCAACAACTTAACGACGATCAGGGAAATTTGCTTTATTCTCCCTACAGTCTTTTTCAAGCCCTGACCATGGTATATGCCGGCGCCAGGGGGGACACCGCTGAGCAGTTTGAACAAACCTTGCATTATCCTCTGACTGCAGATGAAATTCATCGGGTGAACAACGCGCTTAACATCGCGTTATCTTCGAAAACGAACACCTCCGCTCAGGATGATGGGGCCTTCACACTCGAAATCGCTAACGCGCTTTGGGCTCAACGAGATGCTCATATCGAGCAGGCTTATCTCGATCTGCTTTCAGAATATTACGCTGACGGTATGCACACGCTCGATTTCTCCCAATCGCAGCAAGCTGCGGACCTGATCAACAGGTGGGCGCAGGAAAACACAAATGACAAGATAAAAGAAATCGCCACTCCCAACATGTTCAATGTCAACACCCGCCTTGCACTGACCAACGCGGTCTACTTCAAAGGTGCCTGGCTGTTCCCGTTCAAGCAAGACAAGACTGTGAAAGCCGATTTCACGCTCTTGACCGGTGAGAATGTGGAAGTGGATATGATGATGACCACGGAAAATTTCTTTGCGCTTAAGAATGACCAGGTTCAAATGGTTGAATTGGGTTACTATAACAGCCCAATCGTAATGGACTTGATTGCACCTGTAGGAGGAAGCTGGCAGGCTTTTTCTCAAACACTTACTTTAGGCTTGATTGAAGATTACCTTGAACAACTGAGCCAGAACA
>JBBAES010000014.1:0-22147 GCA_041655815.1 Anaerolineaceae bacterium | reverse complement strand
TTCGAGTTGTCTGGCATGTTTTTCTACCTCAGCGATCAGGTTTGCGGAGGCCTCCTGGAGTGTGCCGGCATGGGTGAAGGCCTGCACGGCCAGGTCGGCTGCTTCCAATGCCAGGGCGAAAACCGGGCGACCCAGCTGCGCATAGGCAGCGGGAAAGAAGGGCGTGTGCGCTGGCACATTGGCCAGCGCACAAAAACGCAAATTCGCGAAACCATCGGGTTCCAACCTAGAAAGCCGTACAATCGTCTCCGCGCAAGCTCTGGCTGCTGCCAGACTGACAGCGCCAGCAGGCGTAGTGAGATTTGCGCTAATGAATATTCGGTCACTTTTTGAAAGGGCTTCCGGAATTGCCTTATAGGCGTCTGTATTAGCAGAGGCTGGACCAAGCGAAATGTATTCAAAGCCATCGGCGTGAGCTTCAATCGCATAACTTTGGGCTGCTATGGGCAAATCGACAGGCGCGATGAATTGCTCGAAAGGCGGGGTTGCAAGACGCAGTGACTGGACCTCGAAACCCTTGTCCTGGAACAGTTTGCGGGCGTGATTTGCAAAGATGCCTACCTTCTGGAGAAGCAAGCGATTGACTGGAAAGCCTGGTTGACAAAAAACGGTAATAGAACGGATCTTCATGCCTATTCCAATCCACGTTGACGGGCGACTTCAAACATAAGCAGGCTGGCGCTAACCGCCGAATTTAACGATTCCGTTTTGCCAGCCATTGGTATACGCACGCTCGAGGTAGCAAGCCTGGCTCCTTCAGGGCTGATGCCCTCCGCTTCACCCCCAATCAGGAGCGCCAGCGGTTGTTTGAAATTTGCCTGCCAGCAGATTTGCGTGCCTTGCATATCCGCATGAAAGACTACCAAACCTGCCAGCAAACCTGCGATGATATCCCAGGGAAGGTGTTGGATGGGCAGGCGAAAATGCACGCCCATGCCCGAGCGCACTACTTTCGGCGCGAAGGCGTCGGTGTTTCCTGGCGGCAGTAAAACGGCTTGCGCTCCGGCTGCTTCAGCTGATCGCAAGATCGTCCCCAGGTTGCCCGGGTCGCGCAATTGATCGGGTAGGACCAGAAAATCCGGATCAGACGGCAAGGTAAATGGCCTCATCTCAAATACAGCCAATACACCCTGGGAATTTTCTGTTCCGCTGAGTGAATTAAAAAGCTGATCTTCGACTTCATTTAACTCCACCCCAGCTGCAGACAATTCTCTAAGCAATTCCAGAGCGCGGTTGGATGGAGTGTGTTTATGAAGAGCGAATTTAACCTGAAGCTTTGACTGCAGTCCGTCTTCTAAAAGCCGAACACCCTCAGCAACAAAAGCCTGGTTTTTCAGACGCGCTTTGCCCTGATTCATCAAAGCGCGAACTAGTTGCACCTTGGAGTTCTGCGAAGATTGGATTGCTGGCGTATCACTCATACTTTGATTATACAGTTCTATCTGTTTGCGGGTTAGTGTATTTCAACACCGTGGCGTAACTGCCATCTGGATGTATGTTGAGGATCATGTAGCCAGGGCGGTAATTGTTGCGCCATTCGGGGTAGCCAGCCCCCGGGTTGAGATATAGCTTGCCATCCCTGACCTCCTGGTAGGGATAGTGCAGATGTCCGAAGATGATAATATCCGCATCCGGATAATACTTTGCCAGTTTTTCCTGATAATGGCGATGATCCTGCCCTTCTCGGGTAAGAAAGAGGTGAACATAATTCCAGAACCAATGCCAGATGCTGAAGTGACCGTGGGCCAGGGTGATCTTGAGACCATGTACCTCGAGGTAGACCTCTTTGGGGGGCTTGTAGCCGCGAAACCAATCGCGATTGCCCTGCACAACGAGCGTCGGGGCGATGCTTTCGAGTTGTGCAATCACCTCAGGTGTGCAGACATCACCCGCGTGTAAAATCTGGTCAGGCTGTTCATTCTGGAGCGCACTGAACAAGGCTGGATTTAGCTCGCTGACCCGATCACCCACGTGGGTATCTGAAAGAATGGCAATTTTGTGGTTTCTAAACATGACCGCGATTATATCAGAAGGGTCCCACTGAAATCTATTTTTTCGCGCGTGGCGTACCAACGTTTTTGGGCAGTGATAGAATGAGCACACTCTGCACCAACCAACGAGGCAAAATGGAATTATTTGATCTCTATGACCGAGACCGCATCCCAACCGGGGAAACCATCGAACGGGGTCAAAAATTACCCCCGGGACGCTACCATCTGGTAGTACACATTTGTGTGTTCAACCGGGAAGGGCAGATGTTGATTCAGCTTCGCAGTAAAAACAAGGTTCTTTGGCCTGGACTGTGGGATGTCAGCGTTGGAGGAGCCGCGCAAAAAGGTGATTCGAGCTGGCTGGCAGCCCAACGCGAGCTGGCGGAAGAATTAGGGATTGTGGTCGACTTGAGTCAGGTTCGGCCGGCGTTCACGTTCAATTTTGATCGCGGCTTTGACGATGTATACCTGATTCAGCTTGACCCTGAAATTGATAAGCTAAATTTGCAATCTGAGGAGGTCACGGCCGTAAGATGGGCTGACTCGGATAGCATTCACACTATGATCGAAAGTGGCGAATTTTTGCCTTATCATCACAGCTTGATCGACCTGTATTTTGATTTACGTTTTACTCCGCGATTTTTCGCTAAAAAATGAACTCGAGGCTTATACGAATCGCTGAATTTGTATAGTCTCCTAGTTACTCATGTATAATTGGTTTAACAAAAGAATTCCTGGAGGAAATCATGAACTTACGCTCACTTTTAAATTTTGATAAGATGATCACCCCTGTGATCATTAAGATCCTGTTTTATATTGGCATCGCCTTTTCCGTCATCGGCGGGGTCGTTGCACTCTTTAGCGGCATCATTAACGCCTTCCAACAGGGAAGTGTCGTACCTGCATTGGGTGGACTGATTGCTGGTCCAATCTTTGTCATTTTAGGGGTACTGATTTCAAGAGTCTACGCCGAATTGCTGATCGTTCTTTTCGAGATCCATCAAAATCTGGTCGCAATCAAGGACAAACTGGTCAACGGATAGTAGTTTAATCAAAGGAAAGTGGAAGGGTTCACCCCTCCACTTTCACAATCTTCCCAATGATTTGCCAGTTTTGAACTTCCTTTAAGGCTTGGCTGCAGTCTCACAGACATAAAACCCATTTTAAATCCAATACTAAGTTGTTGGGTTGATAAATTTCGCAGTTAATCTGACATCAGCTACCCTGTTTGCCGATTCATTCTCGTTGTCTGATGACATCTTTGCTTAGCTGTACTGATTTACTCTTTTGCTTAGGGGTACAATTGGGAGCATGAAATAGTCCTACAGAGGTAAGCATGTTAGATATAAAATTGATTCGAGAACAGACGGAGCTGGTTAAAGAGGGTTTGCGTAAACGGCACACCGAAACTGAAGTTATCGATGAAATACTCAAGCTCGATGACCAACGTCGTGCCTTGATTTTGGATGTGGAAAGCAAAAAAGCGGAAAGAAATTCGGTTTCTAAAGAAATCGGGCGCATGAAAGACCAGGAACAGCGTCAGGCCAAAATCGCTTCCATGCGAGCCCTGGGAGAAGACATTGATTCACTGGATGGGCAATTGAAAACGGTTGAATCAGCTTTAGTTGACCTGTTAGCCTCAATTCCCAATATCCCGGACGAAGACGTACCGATTGGTGTTGATGACAAGGACAACGTGGTGATCCGCACTGTTGGCGAGAAAAAGACCTTTAATTTTGAGCCTAAACCTCACTGGGAGTTAGGCCCTGACCTGGGCATCATCAATTTTGAGTCTGGCGTGAAATTGTCTGGCACACGTTTCTACGTGTTGGAAGGTGCCGGGGCCCGTCTGGAGCGTGCGCTCATCTTCTGGATGCTGGATTTGCATATTCGCCAGGGCTACCGTGAGTTTTACCCTCCTTGGATGGTGCGGGAAGAAGTCATGTTTGCCTCCGGACAGTTACCCAAATTCGCCGACAACCTGTACCGTGACCACGAAGAGGACTTTTGGTGGGTGCCGACTGCCGAAGTGCCACTGACGGGTATCATGATGGGTGAGGTTGTGGAAGAAGCCGACCTGCCTCTTAACATGACCGCTTATACGGCCTGCTTCCGCCGAGAAAAAATGAGTGCCGGCCGCGACGTGCGCGGAATTAAACGTGGGCATCAGTTTGATAAGGTCGAGATGTACAAGTATTGCTTGCCCGAGAACGCGGACGTAGAGCTGGACAACATGGTCGCGGATGCCTGTGCCACTTGTGAAGGGCTTGGGTTGACTTACCGGGTGCTATTGCAATCCACCGGTGACCTCAGTTTCGGCTCACACAAGACGTATGATGTAGAAGTCTGGGCGCCAGGTACCCAGGAGTGGCTGGAAGTTTCTTCTGTTTCCAATATCGGTCAATTCCAAGCCAGGAGAGCCAACATCAAGTACCGTCCGACTGATGGATCGGCTTTGCAGTTTGTCAACACGCTGAATGGCTCAGGGCTCGGTTTGCCCCGCACGCTGATTGCGGTGATGGAAAACTATCAACAGGAGGACGGCAGCATTGTAATCCCTGAGGTGCTGAAACCTCTCATGGGCGGGGTTGAGGTAATTCGAAAATGAGCGTCAATCCAGACTGGCTCTACTACCTTATACTGGTAGTCTGCGCGCTGATTAACTTGGTCGGCCTGTTTGGGTTGGTCCTGGTTTTTTTCCCTGGCCTTACGGTGGCCTGGTTTGGGCAACTGATTTGGGTTATTTTTGTCGGTTTTAATAAAAGCCATGAGGGCTGGCAGTTTGGTCTGACGATTGCCATCTTTGTAGTCAACACCTTGATCATGCTGGTGGGCTCACTTCTGGATAACATCCTGGGAGCCTCAAAGACCCGCAAGAAGGGCGTCCCTTGGTGGGAAATCTTCCTGACCATGATTATTATGATCCTGGCAGGGATCGCGTTCACGCCGCTCGGCGGCCTGGCATTGTCACTGGGGACACTATTTCTGATCGAATATTTTCGTCAGGAAAAGAATTACGAAAAAGCCTGGGAAAGCACCAAGGCTTTGGCTTTCGGCTACGGCACCGCTGCCATCATCCGTTTTTTCTTGTGCCTGATTATGATCGTCCTGTGGGTCTTCATGGTCGTTTTGCTTTAGTTTATTCAATACGAGCCTGGCGCGCCAAGTAGAGCGCGATTGATCCGGCAACAGCGGCATTGAGAGAATCGATCTGCCCATATTGTGGCAGGCGCATGATTTCGTCGCAATTCTTGCGAACTAATTTTCTCAAACCTTCGCCTTCGTTGCCCACGACCAGCGCTACCCCGCCTTTCATGTTCAGTTGGTCGGGTGTCCTGGATTGCTCGTACGCATCCAGCCCATAAACCCATAAATCGAGTTCTTTTAAGCGTTGGATGGCCTGAACAAGGTTGTATTGAACGATGAGAAGGTGTTCGGTCGCCCCTGAAGAAGCGTTTACAACAGCTGGTGTCACCTGGGCGGCCTTGGATGAAGGCATAATGACGCCATGGACGTGCATTAATTCTGCTGTTCGTAACAGAGAGCCAAGGTTTTGTGGGTCCTGAATCAAGTCGAGCAGGAGGAAAAAGGGTGGCTCACCCTGCTCCTGCGAGTGAGTGATTAAATCTTCCAGGGCGACATAAGGGTACTCGCTGGTTTCGAGCGCGACCCCCTGGTGGTGGTAGTCAATCTGAGCTAACTGTTGTTTATTCGCCATCCGTATAGGAAGGTTGTATTGTTTTGCGTATTCAACGATTTCCTTCAGCCTGCCTTCAATGCGCAGGTCTTGCTGCACCAGCAGAGTAAAAAAATGACGCCGCTTTACCCGCAGGGTTTCGTAAACTGGATTCCGCCCCGTGAGCCATTCTTTCATCAGATCTCCCAGCTCCAGGTTGTACCGTCTTTACTATCTTCAAGGATCACGCCCAAATCTTTAAGTTCATCGCGGATTTTATCCGACATCGACCAGTTTTTCTCAGCGCGCAGATCCCGACGTAGTGAGACCAACAGATCGATAAAGGCATCTGCTGAGCTTCCTCCAGCACTCTCGTCCGATAAGACCAACCCCAGCGTGCCGGTCAATTCGTTGAAGACTGTTTGCGCCTTTTCAAGTTGAACCGCATTTGCGCCATCCGCACGTGCCTGATTGATGGTCTTGACCAATTCATGGATGGGTGCCATTGCCAGGGCAGTGTTGAAGTCATCATCCATGGCTTCAATAAAAGCCTGGCGAGCGCCCTCAGCAGCCTCCTCCAGCTTGCGTTGGTCACTTTCAGACAGTCCTTGTGCCCCAGGTAAGGCCCCCTTTTTGGCACTGAGAAGGCGCTTATAAGCCTGATTCGTTTGCGTGATGACTGCCTGGTTGTAGGTCAGGGGGCTGCGGTACGAGCCATTTAAAACCCACAGACGCATGACATCACCCGGATGCTCGCTGACAAATTGGTCGATGGTGATCATATTGTCCGATGACTTCGACATCTTGTCGTCTTTCAGACCCATCATGCCGTTGTGCATCCAGTAGCGAGCGAAAGGTTTGCCCGTTATCGACTCGGTTTGGGCGATTTCATTCTCGTGATGCGGGAAAATCAGATCGTTTCCACCACCGTGAATATCGATCTGCTCACCCAGATGAACCATGTTCATAGCTGAGCACTCGATGTGCCAGCCAGGACGACCGAGACCCCAGGGGCTCTCCCAGGCAGGCTCTCCCGGTTTTGCAGATTTCCACAGAGCGAAATCCATGGGGTGCTCTTTGCGTTCATCGACCTGAATACGTGAACCGGCGTTCATAGTTTCCAGTGAGCGCCCGCTGAGTTTCCCGTAATCCTCATCAGTGCTGACACTGTAATAGACATCACCATTGACGACGTAAGCAGAGTTAATGTCAATCAACTGCTGAATCATGTGGATGATCTCGGGCATATCTTCCGTTGCCCGAGGATTGACGGTTGCCGGTTTGATGTTGAGCGCCTCAAGATTCCGCTTGTAGCCGTCGATGTAACGCTGGGCCAATCCGAACGGATCCACGCCTAATTCATTGGCTTTGTTGATGATTTTGTCGTCCACATCGGTGAAATTCATGACATAACGGACATCATAACCTTTGTATTCCAGGTAGCGGCGGGCGATATCAAAAACCAGGGCAGACATGGCGTGTCCAAGGTGCGCGTCGGCATAAACTGTGGGTCCGCAAACGTACATTCGCACTTTACCCGGTTCAAGCGGTTGAAAATCTTCCTTAGTGCGACTTAATGTGTTGTAGATTTTTAAAGCCATTGGCTGCTCCTAACGCTCCAAAATCGGCTTTGCAAAAATCATTCGCCCGGCGGATGTTTGCAGGATTTTGGTAACGGTCACACTGATACGTTGTTCCAGGTATCGCTGCCCGTTTTCAATCACAACCATGGTTCCATCTTCCAGGTACCCAACTCCCTGTTGATACTCTTTACCCTCCTGAATCACGTCGATATCAAATTCTTCCCCAGGCAGAAGCACGACTTTGACGGCGTTTGAAAGATCGTTGATGTTGAGAATTTTAACGCCTTGCAATTCAGCCACGCGGTTGAGATTGTAATCATTGGTCAGGATAGGGCAGTTCATCTGCTGCGCCAGGATGATCAGACGCTCATCGACTTCCCGCACACCTTCAACGTCAACATCGCTGATAATTACTGGTACGTCTTGGCTTTCTTGAAGTTCTGCCAGTACTTCCAGACCTCGTCTGCCGCGTTGGCGGCGCAAGCTGTCGGCAGAATCGGAGACGAATTGAAGTTCGTTGAGTACAAAACGTGGGACGATCAGGCTGCCTCCTAAAAAGCCGGTCTTGGCGATGTCGGAAATGCGACCGTCGATGATCGCGCTGGTGTCTACAAGGATTCGCCGCTCAACTTCGGAGGTGGCTTTTTGGGATTTTGCGGATTTTGGATTCACGCCTTTGAGAAGTTTCAAAAAATCTTCTTCGCGGGTTACAAACAAAACTACCCCCAGGTAGCCAAAGATGACCAGCCCGACGAATGGCAAAATTGAACCCAGAGGGCTTGGTAGCAGGCTGAGGGGATACGCCATGATAGCAGCAGTCACCAGACCGATGACCAGGCCGATGAGACCGCTGATTAACACCTGCGGAGTTGCTTTTTTAAATAACCTTGCCAAGCCTTGCAGAGGCTTGATGGTGATATAAGGCGTAATTAAAAACCCAATAAGAGCAAAAACAGTTGTGTGAATCGCTATTGTGGCACCTTGGGAGAGGGATAAATTGGGAATGAAGCCAGAGACATACTCAAAAATTGGTAAACCGGTAAATGCACCAACAATGCCAAGGATGATTGCGCCGACAATGCGCGAAATAAATATCGCATTCATATAAAAACCTCCTATTTTAATGTGCTGAATAAATTAAATGATACGATTAACAAAATGATAGCATTTCAATCCCTCAAAGTCAACGCAAAGGTTACAAGTTGATAAAACTCTGACATAAATGTTGTCTACCCTAACTATTATACAATGACTGATCGGGCATACAGCGGAAAGATGACCGAAGTGGAGATGAATCTTGTGTTACTTGGTTTGTGATCAACATCATCAAAAAGATGTTCTCAAACCCAAGTCGGAAAATAGTGCATGGATATGGAATGCCTGCGGTCAGAGCCAATGGCCCGTTGTGTTCAAGCCTATTCCCCCTCCGATAGCGAGAACAGTGAACTCAGAGGCACCGAACAGATCGAACTGATCGAATCAGCAGAAAAGAAATTAGTCACCATGGCGAACCAAAGTGAATCTTCAACAACTTGCGGTTCGATTAAACCAACCGTGGGCAGATCGGCGGCCAGGTTCAGGGTTATACCTTGTCGGAGGTCAACTAAATAGACTAATCTTTTCCCAAAATCTGGTTCGGCAGCAGCTGCTGCCCAAGAGTAATAGTTCCCCGTAAAGTCGAAAGCTTCCGCAAATTCACCAAAAATCCGCCCGCCTTCCTGCAAAGCATTTTCAGAAAAATCATAGATCGAATACGTTTCCGGTTTGACGTTTTCCGCCTGGTTCACCCACACAGCCTGATTCTGCGAGATGAGCGGGTATGTGCCCGCCTGATTGAATGACTCGACGATATTAACTAGCCCGTCGCTGATATCGAAAAGTACGAAATCGAGCGGACCGGAAGGGTTTTTCGAGTGGATGCGAACCTGTTCAACAAGCATTCTATGTTCAGATACGCCCAACCGACCCAATCCTACCTTGTCTTCGTTTTGCATGTAAAGGATTTCTGAGCTTGTTCCATCCAGGTTGACCGCGGTGATGGCCGCATTGTAATCATCATTTAATGGACCGTATTCATTCGACGTGATATAGACCTTACCATTTTCGACGGTAAAATGCAGGACAGGATATCTGACCCCCGGATCGTAAGACCATTCAAACAAATTTACATTCTCTCCCGTCTCCAGGTTATGGCTTATGATCTTAGAATCCATTGGGTTCATTAAGTGGTCAGTGTCTTGATATACCAGATAGCCACCATCCAAAAAGAACGGGGAAAGGATGGCTCCGTCTGGATAACCTGTGGTTACAACTGGCACTAGTTCGGGGTTGTCAAAAGTGAATTGATAAACCTGTCCCAGGTCTTCCGTTGTGTTCAAATACACTATTCCATCTGAAACTGTGAATCCAATAAGCCTTCCACCAGCAGCCTCGACGCAATGCGCCTGGGTCTTGGTTTGATCCCAGGTGATGTGATTTAAAGGGTTGAGTTTCCAAGTTTCAAGAGTACTCAATACTGGTTTGGATGCTTCAAAGCAAGATTTTTCACTTTGAATTGATGTCACCAATTCGAATGCCCAGACGTTTTCCATGTTTGCCAGGTCATCTTCGGTCTTTGCATGATAGATGAAGTAAGTGACAATTTCTTGATCGAGCACAGTGCTAGCTTCATGACGTTCAATGAAGTAGGTATAAGCGACATCTCCTAAGGTGATATCAAGGGGGCCTTCAGTTGGAAGGGAGCCTCTGCCGAGCAGTGGTCTTAGCAGACAATCGTCTACCACAAGAGATTCAAGTGTTTCAAGGTCTTCGGTCAACTCCCAGTCATCTACAAAGAACTTCATATTAAAAGGCATAAAGCTGAAAAACTCGGTGTTAGTAAAGACCGCTTGCCCGGTTTTGCCAGGGGTTTCAGTAATACTAGGTTCTTCGGTAGGAGAAGGCACGACTGAGGTTCGGATCTCCTGAAGTGAGGGAGCTTCAGCAGGCACACATGCAAAAACTATCAAAGCAATCGAAAAAAGTGTTAATGAAAGCCTGGTTCGTTGGATCAGAGTCATATTTATCTCCTTTTAAGCCTGGACCCATTTTACTCCTACTATAGAGGAGCCTGAAAAATCGACCGTTCTTGCTTGTAACAAAAAACCCCAGGTTTGGGGTCCTTTGGAAATTATGGAACTATTGCGCTGGAGCAGCGCGGACCAGGCCAGGCACACCCAGCAGGGCAACTTCAGTGAAGGGATAATAGATCAGCACTGCCTTGCCAACTACCCAATCCATTCTGACATAACCCCATTGGTGAGAATCAGAAGAATGGTTGCGATTATCTCCGAGGACAAAAAGCTGACCATCAGGCACCTGCCAACTGCCGGAGTAGTTTGGAACTTCCATGATATAAGGCTCGGTCAATGCAATATTGTTGACACGCACGACCCCCCCCGAGATGTCCACCTGGTCGCCGGGCACTCCAATCACACGCTTGATATAATCTTCCTGTTTATCACCGTTGTAATGAAAAACGATGATATCGCCATTCTTAGGTTCGCCTATTTTGTAAGCCATTTTATTCACCAGCAAAAGGTAACCTTGTTTTAGGGTTGGCTGCATGCTGATATTAAAGACTTTTACCCTGGATGTGATGGCGTTCAGGATCAGGAAAAGCACCAGTGCCAGAGCGATGGTCTCCAGCATGTCGCGCCAAAAACCTTTGGCTTTCCTTTTTTCACCTTCCGGTAAATAGCTACTGTCCTGGCTTATTTCGAGCGCTGGCACAGCTTCAGAGATGTTGTCATTTTCGTAACTGTTTTCGTTTTGTTCCATAGTTATTAATCCATGCAGGCCTAATTGACCAATCCGCCTATTATACCAAGCCTGGCAAAGAGCGCTATTCCCGCCTTACACGTTTTTTCAATACCAGTTTGATGGGCGTGCCTTTGAAAGGAAAGACCTCTCTGATCTGGTTTTCGATAAAGCGCAAGTAGGTGAAATGCCCAAGTGTGGGGTCATTACAATAGAGCATAAAAGTAGGAGGTTCGGTGTTGACCTGGGTGCCATAATAAATTCGAAAAGGCTTTCCGGTGCCTGACGGTGCCTGGTGTTTGTCTTGCGCAGTTGCCAAAACCTTGTTTAGTTGAGAGGTGGGAATCTTGCGCACGCGCTCCTGCTGGATTTCAGTGACCAAGGGCAAAACCTGGTGCACGCGCTGACCGGTTTCAGCGGAGATGAACAGGATGGGTACATAGGGCAAGAAGTTCAATTCATGCCGAAGAAGTTTTTCAAACTCAATGGCTGTGTTCTGATCTTTTTCAATCAAATCCCATTTATTGATCACGACTAAAACACTTTTCCAGTCCTCGTTGATATACCCGGCGATATGAGTGTCCTGGGCGGTGATACCGCTGACGGCATCAATAACCAGAATGGCCACATCACAGCGCTCGATTGCCTGCATGGCACGAAGAACGGAATATTTTTCTACACCGGGTATGACTGATCCGCGTTTTCGAATTCCGGCAGTATCTATCAGGGTAAATTCCTGTCCCTCAAAGAACATCTTGGTGTCGATCGCGTCGCGAGTAGTGCCCGGGATATTGCTCACAATGGAACGTTCCTGCCCGGTGATTTTGTTGAGCAGACTGCTTTTCCCAGCGTTAGGTTTGCCTACGATGGCGACTTTAATGCTCTCGTCTTCTTCGTCCTCATCAACTCTAGTAGAGAACTGTTCCACAACCGCATCGAGCAAATCGCCGGTGCCTGTCCCATGGATGGCGGAAATGGCGAACGGCTCGCCCAAGCCAAGCGAATAGAAATCGAGGGCATTCATACGGGCGGAGGGATTGTCGGCTTTATTGACTACCAACAGAATGGGCGGGGAATCCGTTTCGCTGCCTCTTTTGCGTTTGCGCAAGATTTCGACGACCTCCCGGTCAGCCTGAGTGACGCCTTCCAGCGCGTCGGTAACCATGAGGATAACATCGGCTTCCTGCATGGCAACTTCTGCCTGAACGCGGATCTCGTCAATGAAATCAGCCGAGCCAATCGACAGTGGTTCTTGCGAACGCTGCTTGTTGGGGTCAATCCCACCAGTATCGACAACGAAAAAATCGTGCCCTGCCCAATCACCTTCAGCGACCAAACGGTCACGGGTGGTACCCGCAACCTCATCGACGATTGCAAGGCGTTGACCAACCAGGCGATTAAAGATGGTGCTCTTACCAACATTTGGTCTGCCGACCAGGACGACAACAGGTTTTTGCATGTAGGATTCCTTGATCTTTCTACGTCAGCGCCAGATGATCACCTGGATAGTCCCGGGAAGGATAGAATCCAGCTTCAATTCGGAGTTGTTCAGCAAGACGTCTGGCGTTATTTGATAGGTCCCCGGGATGCGATTTCTCAGGTCGAGCGTGACCCGAATGTCCTTGGCAGACAGTGTTTCGAGAACATTCATTGGACCGGAGATATATAAATCGACAATCTCCGGTGAAATATTGACTCTCAGATTGGTGCCCAGGTTTAGAATTTCTACCCGGACGTCAAGAAGCTGGATAGAAGTCTCGATCGCGTCAATCCCAATTTCAACGGTGACTTCCTGGTTGCCGACCACAACGATGCCGTCCTGAAGTTGGAGCGAAACGTTGGTGCTGAAGTCTGCAACCGCCCCGGTCAGGTTGATCGGCTCAGTTTCCAAAAAAGAAGGCATACTGGGAACTAACGCGGGATCGGTGGCGTAGATGGTCACACTGGGTGGGTTTACTACCAGACTTGTCAGATGGTACCCCTGGACGATACTTCCCGTGGTCACAATCTTTATGAATACGTTGCGGTAACCAACTAACTGTCTGATCGGGACTTCAACTGTTATCGAGGCTGGGTTTAAACTGACACCCTGGACCTCGTTACCCCGTCGATCGATTGGACGCAGCTCTACGATGCGAGTGATGGTTGTGGTGGCGTTGGTGAGATCGATTACGGCGACGACGTCAATGACTTCATTGACTTTGGACTCAGGCCCTTGCAACTGCACACTTTCGCTGCTCAAGACAGGCTCACTGGCTTCATAGCTGACTGGCAGGCTGCCGGTTTGGAGTAAGGTGATCTCATGTGATCGCTGCGCTATTTGTTCGAGCGAAATGGTGATCTCAGCGGGATTGATTTCCACAACCTGCACTGGTTTGAAATTCCTGACGTTGACCTCCGGAGTCAATTCGTAAGTTCCAGCCATGAGACCGGACAGGTTGATTTGAGCGCTGACCAGGTTGAAATTTCGGGAGATCTGCTCATGGATGGAACGAGGGGCTCGCAAGGTTACCGTGATATCCGAAGCGCTCTTATCGGTGATCAGTAAATCGGGATTTTGTCCCAGGATTACCAAGGGTATCGGATTAGAGTAGGTGACCACCTGGTTCGGATCGCTGGAGCTGACCGAAGACAACCAAACGATTACTGCCAAGATCAAAGCGGTGAAGAAGATGGGCAGCAGCTTGACCAGTTTCTTTAAAAAGTCGATCATTCTGCTTCCTCCTGTGCATCTTCAAGATCTTTCTTTCCAAGCCAACCTTTCAGGCGATTCGATTTGACAGGCTGATCGGTGGCCATGATAGCGCGCATGCTGTTGAGCAAGCGTTCCCCGTCCAGCCTGCGGATCAGTTTTCCTCGGTGAGCGATGGCGATGGTGCCGGCTTCCTCCGATACCACGATCGCCAGCGCGTCAGTGACTTCACTGATACCCATGGCAGCGCGATGGCGCAGCCCCAGGGAGCGGTCGGCAGTGCTGTTGAGCACACCACTGGTAGAGAGCGGCATTACGCAGGCAGCAGCCATGATGCGGTTATCTGAAATGATGACGGCGCCGTCGTGTAAGGGGGTATTAGGGTAGAAGATCTGAAGAAGTAATTGGGGGCTGACTTCAGAGTCCATCATGACCCCATTTTTGTAGTACATATCCAGCATTTCCCGCCGGCTGATGACAATCAGCGCGCCGTGGCGCCGTTCTGCCAGTTGGACAACAGCTCTGGAAATAGCGTTGAGCGTATCTTCTAATTCCTGGTTGGCTTTTGAACTCTGTAGATTTCGCCAAAAACCAAACCTTCCCACGCTGCCCATACGCTCGAGCCCACGTCGAAGCTCTGGCGCGAAAATTACCGGTATGGCGACTATCAGGGCGGGTGAAATGGTTTGAACCAGCCAGGAAAAAGCGGGCAGATTAACCAAAGCGGTGAGCAAAAACACCAGAATGACAAGTAAGAAGACCCCACGTAAAAGTGATTGGGCGCCCGTGTCACGCAGAAGGTAAAGCAGCAGGCTGAAAAAAACGGTTACCAGGAGAATGTCAAGAAGACTGAACCACGTAAAGCGTTCCAGGATAAACATGAGGTTGTTCCATAATTCTTGCATTTTTAAGTACCTGCTAACAATTAAATAGTATAACCTCTTTCGATGCCCAATTCGAAAGATTTATAAAGGTAATTCCCAATGATAATAAATTTTATCCGCAGATGGGTGTTCTCACGCAATTGTGTTTTGATTTGGTGGTTACCCGACCGCGCGGTTTCGCGGATGCTGCAAAAGATTGATAAGGCACGGAAGCTGGTTGCGCTACTTAATATTTGGAAGGTCAGAATAACTTATTAATGATTTTGTAGAGGTTTAATCCAGACTTCACCGGGCATCAAACCATTTTCCCTCAGGAAGGACGTATAAACTGGATAGGGCACAGCATCAGGCAGGTCATCACTCGGTAAAAAGTTGGCTTGCCAGGCTTCTTTGGCAGATAGAACATCGTGGGTAACTGCCATAAGAGAATATGCGTTCCCTAACCATGCTTCCAGAAGCGACATGGCTTCCAGTTTGGTCATCTCTTCTGTCTTGATGGGCGCCTGACTTGTCAATAACACCAGCTTCTGGCGGTTGCTGATACGTTGAATCTGAATCAGCCTGTCATCACATTGCAGCACAGGAACAAGTTTGCCGCCCAAAAGCTGGTAAATGTGGTCGCAAGTCCATTCCTGCCCCGTTCGTTGAGAAAGCAGGTCACAAGCTGTAGAAAATTCAGTTTCGGCCATGGTTCTCAGGTTGAGGGGAGCCCGATCGACTTGCCTGACTGTCGGTAATCCCAATTCAAACAGAACTTGTGTAGTCTGCTGATAAGTCTCGGCGAAAGAGCCATTCGTCCAAATGACCACATCAGAGCGGGCAATTTTCTCTTCCTGAGGGGCTTGCCAATTGACTTTTTCCCAGGCAAGGTTTTCGCTGTGTCCCCGGTTTTCTACCAGACGCTTGAAGCGGACGTCCTTATCTGCCGCGGCAGTCCAGACTTGATCACAATGATTGATGATTTTTGATTCGAGAATTTTTATCGCTTCAATTACCAAGATCGGACGGTCGCACTGCTCGATCTGGTCCAAAACGACCTGGTCGACAATTGGATGAACGATATCTTCCAGTGCCTTCAGTTCTGCTGAATCTGAGAGCACAATCAGACCCAGTTTGCTGCGGTTGATCTGGTCGTCCGCCATGCGCAGATGGTCCCCAAAGTGGTCCAGGATGGCTTGCCAGGCCGGAGAGCCGGGCGAGTACGTGTCTTTTGCGGTTAGGTCAGCATCGATTGTGTACGCACCGAAATTTGCCAGATAATTACGGATCACGCTTTTCCCTGAGGCGATGTTACCAGTTAAGCCAATCACAAAAGGTTTATCGGACATAGAATAAGTATACTGCAGACGAGGGGGCTGATAGAGAATGTTGTAGGAAAATCACCTTGTATTTTGATAATCACCAGGACTCTCATGTTAGAGCGAACTCTCCTTCTTTAGCCAGCTTTCAGGTCTGGGGCACTTTTTCGGAGACTCTTTCCTGGTCGGGAGCAATTTGGGTTGAGCTATAATTTCTATATGGATTCGGCTCAATTTCTAACCACCTTTTTTGACCACTTCGACCCTGAACCGCGTATGCCTCTGGTGATAGGCGTGTCGGGTGGGGCTGACAGCCTGTGCCTGACGCACCTGCTGCTGGAGTCGGGTCTGGAACTTATCGCCGCACACTACGATCACCAGCTCAGACCAGGTTCGGGTAATGAAGCCATACAGGTTTTGGCGCTCATGGAAAAATGGGGGCTTTCACGCCGCTCTGGCAGCGGGGACGTAGGCGAATTTGCCAAAAGGAACAAATTGGGGCTGGAAGAGGCTGCCCGTTTCTGCCGTTATGAATTTTTGATGAGTGCCGCTAGGCAGAGCAATGCACAGGCGGTTTTGACCGCTCACCATCTTGACGATCAGGTTGAGACCATCCTGATGCACTTTTTGAGGGGTAGCGGAATCAACGGACTGACCGGCATGCGTCCAGTTGAAGTGCTGCCGCAGTTTTCAGATCAAATTCCAGTCTGGCGGCCACTTTTGGATACCAGCAAGCAGGACATTCTTGCTTATTGCGCCCGAAATCAGATTGAGCCGATTGAAGATGAATCAAACCAGGATGTACGCTTTTATCGCAACCGGCTTCGGCACGAACTGATTCCACAAATCGAAGAGATCCAACCGTCATTCCGGTCGATTCTGGCAAGGAATGCCCGGGTGATCGATCTTGACCGTCAGGTGCTGGAAAAATTGACTCAAAGCGCCTGGCAGGACTGCCTGGTAGCGACTTATCCGGGCGAAGCCTTGGTTTTTGACCGCTCGTGTTGGGAAAAACTGGAGGAAGCCATCCAGTATCGTCTCCTGATGAAAGCGGCTGCCCTGCTCTCTCCCGAGCTTCGCGACCTTGGCTATACTGAGCTGGAGCGGGCGAAAGGTGCAGTGGACACAAAAGCGCTCCGCAGTGATTTTAAAGCCGGCATCCTGATTCAGAATCAAGAGGAAACCTTTGTGCTATCTCTGGGTGAATTTCACCTTCCGCGAGAAGATTTACCACAACTTGGTCGTCAAAGCCCTCAATTGCTCGATCTAAAAAAACCAGTCCAGCTTCAGTTTGGCTGGCAGATCAAGTCGGAATTGGTAGATCGGGAAGATTACGAGCGCCTTCCTTTGGAGATCCGGCAGGCTGCCGCGCACGCATGGATAAACCCAGCTGACCTGGAATGGCCGCTAACGGTCAGGGCTCCATTTGAAGGGGAACGCTGGTCACCTTTGGGCATGGTTCATAAACGGCAGAAGATGAGTGACTTTTTTATTAACCAAAAAATCCCCCGAGCTGCCCGGAAATCCTGGCCGGTGGTCTGCAGCGGGGGGTCGATTCTTTGGGTGGCCGGCCTGAGGATCGCTCAGGCCTGGCGTCTTACCGGAGATGAGAGCGAGGTGTTGCACCTCGAACTTGTTGAACCGGACTGAATATCCTAATCAATCCACAGAGCTTGCCGAATGATCGCCTGGATGGCAGCAATGTCCGGGTAGAGCACTGCGGCGCCGCCGTCGGTGGTGCCGGGCACAGCTTCTGTGGGTGTTATCTGGTAGCTGGTGATATCTGGCCCATTAAAGAACTTGGCAAGCGGGAAAACATATAAAAACGTATCTCCGAGTACCAAATCTGTTTCAACAGACGAGTTTATGGCTTTAATGACCCTGTCGAGATTGGTCAATTCTGAAGGTCGCAGCGCTTTGCCAACCATTGCCCTGAGCACTTCCTGCTGCCTGCGGTTACGGTCAAAGTCGGATGTATTTTTGCGGGCTCGCACATACCAAAGGGCTTCATTGGCAGTCATGAATTGCGTGCCGGGTTCGATCACGCACCAGCCGGTATCATTCAACCAGCAGCCGTCTTCCATATACTTTTCAACGTCTACATCGATGCCATCCATCACCTCGATGATGTGTTTGAAGCCATCGAAATCGAGCATGGCGAAATTATCTGGTCTGAAACCGAAATTAAGTGCCAGAGTATCGCTGAGCAGTTCAGGGCCGCCAAACGGCAGGGCAGTGTTCAGGCGCTGAGGTCCCACTCCTGGAATGTTGACCCAGAGATCGCGGGGGAAAGAGAGCAGATGAAATTCGCTGGTATCAGTATTCATTGCCAACAGAAGCATGACATCCGTTCGAAAGCCGATTTCAGGTTGAAAGTCAGAGCCCAGCAGCATGACAGTCTTGACCTTGCCAGATACCGGTAGCGCCAGCGCGCTGCCATCAAGATAAGGATCAGGTTCAGGGTTGGCTTCACCCATCCAGAGGTTGCTCATGAACCCTGGTTGACCATTTCGAATTTTATTAATACTGATGCCTGCCAAGACGACCAGAGCAAGGCTGATTAAGAGCAGAATCCAGCCAAACGGAAAACTGCTCTTGCGTTCATTACGGGTTGTATATTTCATTTTATTCCTGTGTTTGGGGCGCGAGTTAGCCCGGGTTTTGATCCCCTTCTGACAGCTGGTAGCCATTCAGCAGAGCCAGGCTGCGTAGTTTGCTTTTCACTTCGCGCCATTGAATTTTTGAGATACCCAGTTTTTGACGAATTTTATCCTGCTCGACGCCACTGGTCAGGTCGTTCAGCGCGCTTGTCCAGCGCAGCATGTCAAAACTGATGTGTTTATCCATCTTGCCAACATTGGTGATGTCTTCGAGCAGGTATTCAAGACGTCTTTGAGACCAGGGAAAAACCTGATCCTTGATTTCATATCTTTCAGCGTATTGATTATAGGCATCCACCCATTCAGGCGACACCGGGATTTTTCGCTCCTTGAAACGGTAGCGTTGGTTAGGGTAACGGACAAATATGTAGGCTTCATCAGGGTTATTCAACTCGAGATGATTGCTTTTCAAACCCAGACATTCCCCTTTTTTCAAAGCGGTTTCGAGTACCAGAGTTAACAAGACGTAAGGTCGGGGGTCAGGGTTAGCCGAATCGCGGATGGAATCAGCCGCCTCGAGGGCGGTCTGGAGCTCCTGAGGGGTCAGAACAGCAGGCAGAGGACTGGTGACAGTCTTCTGGACGATTTTCTCAGCCGGATCAAGCGAAATAACAGCGCTTTGGGTCAGCCAGCGGAAAAATGATTTCAATGAGGTGATTCGTCGGGAGAGCGTTTTTGGACTGCAGGGGACACCACGGTCCTTCTCCATCCAGGTCAGATAGTCTTCCAAATCTTTAGTGGAGATACTTCCAATTTGCTTGTCTGTTGGCATAAATTCTTCTAATAACATCAGATCAGCCTCGAACGCTTTAAGCGTGTGGGGAGACCGGCCTTGATCCCGTAGGAAAAATTTCCAGGCCTGAATAGCCGGCTGGAGCAGGGTGTTCTCAGTGATATGTGCGCTAACCGCCTTATTTTTTTCAATCATAGTGTCTCCAACATTTCGTATAGTCATATAACGCAAAATTAAGTTTAGCCCTTAAGCAGGTTCTTGTCAACGCTACCATATAGGCGTCTGAATTGTCAAAAGAAAATCCAAAACCTCTGGTGCAGATGGTTGGATTAGAAATCTTTACGAGTATGCGTGCAACATTCTGCTTTTCTTGCAACATCCCCGCTTGCCTGCAACGAGAGAATGGGTCTGATTGCTGACTGGTGGAGTAGGTTATTTGAAAATTTCAACAGGATTATAATTTAAACATGATCGCCAACGTCTCGCAAAAGCGAATCAACCTGGGCATTAGATACGGTTTCATTGCCGGATTATTTTTTACACTGACAGCATGGGGGTTGGATGCCTTCTTCTTAACCCGCTACAATGTCGTCCTGCCCTTTGTGAAACTTCTACCGGGGCTGTTGGTCTGCTTGCCCGCGGGCATTTTGGTGGGTTACCTGACAGCCAGGTTCGAATCGGGCGTTGTGACCCTGCTGCTGTGGTTGGGATTGGCTGTGCTTTTCACCTACATGACCCTATACCTGCCGCTGAAATTTGTTCCCTGGGCGATCGGTAAGATACAACCCGATTACATCCCTCTCATAAAAATCGAAGGGTTGACCAACATCGGTCACTACTGGTTTTTTGGCATTTTTGCTATGGGCTTTGGCTGTGTTTTATGTGGGATCCTTGAAAATCTGCTCATAGACCAGAGCCTGGCCTCCTCCAGTCTTGTGGGAGCGCAGTTGCCAATGCTTGTCTGCCTGGCGATTATGGTTGGAACGGGATTATCTGGCGATATGCTCATGACCAGCCATTTCCGTGAGCCAGTAGCAGTGATTGACACCCTCCTTAAAAACGGGGCCGCTTATTATGATCAGGAGGTCGACAAACTGGAAGCGCGTAAGATGCACCTGACTGTCGTCCGACCATTGGATGATCTGGTCTTGGAGCCGTACAAGCTCACATTGATAGCGTCAGATAATTACCTGGGAGTAATGAAAGTGGTCGTCGAATTTGACACCCAAAAGGCTCTCTGTAATGTTGTTTACTCACAACCAACCTTTTGTGAAATCATCAAACCGGAGTTTAAACACATTGAATATTTTATTTTTGAGACGCCGGGAAACACCAGAGTTGACAATTATTTTGATGATATAATTTTAACAATTATTTTCCAGAAACCCTAACATTATTAACGAATGGCATTACCAAACCCACAAAAAAACCGATCTCAGTTCAATTAAGGACAAATTAATGACAAATGAATTACTGAACGTAAAAGGATTGGAAACACAATTCAACACCCCCGAAGGAATTGTTCATGCCGTTAACGGCGTCGATTTCACACTCAATGAAGGCGAATCGCTGGGTATTGTAGGTGAGAGCGGCTGCGGTAAAAGTGTTTCGATGCTTTCCATCCTTTCACTGATCCAGCAACCTCCCGGAAAAATCGTTGCCGGTGAAGCAATGTTCAAGGGGCAAGACCTGCTTAAGATGACCAACGACGAAATTCGTCGGGTGAGGGGTGGTCAAATCTCGATGATTTTTCAGGATCCAATGACCTCTCTCAATCCGGTCATGACCATCGGCAAGCAATTAGCCGAGCCTCTGATGCTTCACCTGGGGTTTTCTCATGAGCAAGCCCTCGCTCGTTCGGTTGAATTGCTTGAGTTGGTTGGCATCCCAAAGTCGGCAGACCGACTCAAAGACTATCCTCATCAATATTCGGGCGGTATGCGTCAGCGTGTCATGATAGCTATGGCGCTTAGCTGCGCTCCGCAGATTTTGATCGCCGATGAACCTACCACCGCCTTGGACGTAACCATCCAGGCGCAGATCGTCGATTTGGTGATCCGCCTGCGTGAAGAACTTGGTATGTCGGTCATCTGGATTACACACGACCTGGGAGTTGTCGCCAGTATTGCCCACCGCGTGAATGTTATGTATGGTGGCTTTGTAATTGAAGATGCTCTGGTAGATGATCTGTACCGCAGACCCTCGCACCCCTATACCATTGGTCTCCTGGGAAGCCTGCCACAGATCCAGGCCGAAGGTCGCAAACGCTTATATTCCATCGATGGCATGCCCCCGATGCTTTATAAAATGCCTCACTCCTGTCCATTTGCCCCGCGTTGTAAATGGGTGATCGAAAAATGCAGGATGGAAAACCCACCCTTACTTCACATTGAAGAAGGTCATCGGGCAGCCTGTTGGGTGAATACTGAAGATGGGAGCGTACGCGATGCAGAATAATAACCATGATGAAGCCCTGGTTCAAATTGAAGATCTGAAAGTTCATTTTCCTATCTACCGTGGTATTATCCGACGGCAGGTTGGTTCAGTAAAAGCTGTAGATGGAGTCTCATTTAAAATCAGGAAAGGTGAGACGCTGGGACTTGTTGGAGAATCTGGCTGTGGAAAAACTACTACCGGTCGGGCAATCGTTCAGCTCTATGAGCCCACCGCCGGCAGGATTCTCTTCAAGGGTGTTGACCTCGTCAGCTTGAAAAAAGAAGAAATGCGCCAGATGCGCAAAAATATTCAGATGATTTTTCAAGACCCTTATGCCAGCCTGAACCCACGAATGACCGTCCGTGACATTGTTTCCGAACCTCTGGTGGCGTTTGA
>JBBAES010000013.1:0-22433 GCA_041655815.1 Anaerolineaceae bacterium | reverse complement strand
TCCAGATGGCAATGTCGATTGGCGCAGTAGCCAATGACGGGCGCATGATGGCTCCTCATCTGGTCAAAGCCATGATCATTGATGGTAAGCAATATGATGTCGATCCTGTGGTGGTAAGAAGTCCGATTTCAGCTGAGACCGCACACACATTAACAAACATGCTGGTTACCTCTCTTGAAAGTGAAGCCTCCAATGCCCTGGTGGAAGGTTACACGGTGGCTGGAAAAACCGGTACCGGTGAAATCGCAACCCCTTACGGTTACTCCTCCACCGAGACCAATGCCTCTTTTGTTGGATGGGGACCAGCTGAAGATCCGAAATTCCTGGTGTATGTCTGGCTCGAAAAACCCTCTATTTCGATCTGGGGTTCAGAAGTTGCCGCGCCGATTTTCTCCGAATTGGTCAGCAAACTGGTTGTCTTAATGGATATCCCTCCGGATACCGTCCGACTGGCAGGCAGTAATGTCACAGCAGGACAGTGAGGTTTAAAGTAAAGAAATGTTGACGGTCGAAAAAGTTCTCAGAGCCTTCGGAATGGATGCGGATCCACACTGCGGTCAGGAAGCAATCACAAACGGCTGCGTTGATTCACGCATGACTACCCCCGGGAGTCTCTTTGTTGCGCTCCTTGGCGAGAACACAGACGGCCACCATTACGTTGACCGGGCGTTTGCCAACGGCGCGGTACTTGCGTTGGTCGAGCAAGATATCAAAAGCGCCTACCCTGTTTTCAACCTTTCTGAGCGATCCGACAGACCTTGCAAGACTCCATTTTCTCTAAAAGTACCCAATACGCTCAAAGCGCTCCAGGATCTGGCCAGTTGGTGGCGCGGGCAGTTTGACATTCCGGTGATCGGAATCACAGGCAGTGTGGGTAAGTCTTCGACCAAAGAGACCATGGCTGCTCTCTTAGGTTACAAATTCCATGTGCTCAAGAATAAGGGCAACATGAACAACGAAATCGGGTTACCGTTGACACTGCTTTCCTTAAATGAGCGCCATCAGGCTGCCGTGCTTGAAATGGGTTTTTACGTTCCAGGTGAAATTGAACTGCTTTGCAAGATTGCCAAACCCCGCATTGGAGTAGTAACCAATATCGGCACTGTTCACGCGGAGCGTGCCGGAGACATTGAGACGATTGCCCGAGGGAAATCTGAACTCGTGCAAGCGCTTAAGGGTCAGCCCGACGGGCTTGCAGTTCTAAATTATGATGACAAACGCGTTCGCGCTATGGCTTCTATTACTACTGGCCGGGTACTGACTTATGGTTTGTCGCCCGAAGCAGATTTTTGGGCTGACGAGATCCAATCTGAAGGTCTTTCAGGCATCCGCTTCAGTGCTCATCATGATGGGCAGAAACACAATCTTTCTTCCAAACTGTTGGGGAAACATTCAGTTTACAACATCTTGAGCGCCATTATGGTTGCTATTGAGCTTGGTTTAAGCTGGTTTGAGATCGAAACCGCCCTTCAAAGTCAGGAAATGGTACAGCGCGTGCGCACATTCACAAGCAGCAACGGCGCGTTGGTCATCGATGACAGTTACAATGCCTCCCCCACTTCCACAATTGCAGCGCTCGATCTGCTTGAGGAGTTAGAGGGTGAAAAAGTGGCGGTCCTGGGTGACATGCTTGAACTCGGTCAGTATGAAAGTGAAGGGCATGAGCAGGTCGGTCGTAAGGCTTCCGAAATTGCTAACCAAATTGTGCTGATCGGTCCCCGCAGCATGCTGACTCGCCAGGCCATTCTGGAAACTGGTTTCCCGGAAGACAACCTTCGTTGGTTTCCTGAGTCTGAAGAAGCCGCGCGATACCTGCAAGCTTCTTTAAAACCTGGACAGACAGTCCTAGTGAAAGGCTCGCACGGTATGAGGATGAATAAAATCATTGACGAGTTGGAGGAAAAAATCTGATGACTGGGTTCTCTTTAGCAATTGCAATCAGCAGCATTAGTTTTTTGCTTTCAACCATTTGGGGAGAGCCTTTCATCAAACTGCTCACCACTTTCAATATCGGTAAGCAGATCCGGGACGATCAGCCAGCTACCCACCGCAAAAAGGAAGACACCCCCACAATGGGCGGCTTCATGTTCCTCGTTCCAATTACGCTTCTGACGGTGATTTTGAATGCGGTTTCGCTTTTTGGTTCCAGGTTGCTCGGATCTTCCATCCTGGTGCCCCTGGCTGCCCTATGGGCATTTTCCGTAATTGGTGCAATCGATGACTGGGAAGGCATTCGCGGTTCCCGCCGAGGGCTGGGGATGAAAGCGAACACCAAGTTTATCCTTCAGGTGATCGCAGGGCTCGCTCTGGCCTACACAATAAAGGAAGTCCTGCAGGTGCCACATTTATTTTGGCCTGCCTCCGATGCACCACTCGATTTTGGTTGGGCATACTTGCCAATAGCAACTGTAATTATTGTCGGTATGGCTAACGCTGTGAATTTCACTGATGGTGTCGATGGCCTGGCCTCGATCATCTCCATGACTGCATTTGGCATTTATGGCATTATCGGTTTGATGCAAGGTCAGGTTTATCTCGGTCGATTTTGCTTCTGCGTTGTCGGAGCATTAGCCGGGTTCTTGTGGTTCAACTGTCACCCCGCCCGCCTTTTTATGGGCGACACTGGCTCGCAAGCCCTGGGCGCGTCACTGGCAGTGGTAGCTTTGATGACAGGGCGGTGGCTATTATTGCCTCTGATCGCGATTATTCCAATGGCTGAGCTGCTCAGCGTAATCATCCAGGTGGCGTATTTTAAAATTACAAAAGGTAAACGCGTATTCATGCGCGCTCCAATCCATCACCATTTTGAAGAAATTGGTTGGACTGAGAGCCAGATCGTGATCCGCTTTTGGATCATTGAACTGGTTAGCGCCATGCTTGGACTGAGCCTCACTTTTATAAGGTAATTATGAAAAACTACTCTAATAAAAAGATCGTCGTCATCGGAGCTGCCCGGCAAGGGCAAGCCTTGGCTCGCTTTTTCAGCCAGCGTGGGGCCCAGGTGGTCCTGACTGACACAAGGGAAAAAGAACAGCTCACCGAAGAACTCGCCGCCCTACAGGATCTGCCGCTCAACTTAGATCTGGGCGGTCATCACAGCGAAGTGCTGGATGGTGCCGATCTGGTCTGCGTTTCAGGGGGTGTCCCCTTGACCATTCCCTTCATCCAGGAAGCGCTTGTGCGCAAAATTCCACTCAGCAACGACTCTCAGATTTTTCTCGAAGAATGTCCATGTACGGTGGTTGGCATCACTGGATCAGCCGGCAAGAGCACTACAACTGCCCTGGCAGGGCTTATGGCTATCCAAACCTTCGTAATGAAGGGCGGTCATCACAAAGCCTGGGTCGGTGGCAATATTGGTAACCCCTTGATCGATTCAGTCGATCAAATCCAGGAAGACGACCTGGCAATCATGGAACTCTCCAGTTTTCAGTTGGAACTGATGAAGAAGTCACCTCAAATTGCAGCCGTGCTCAACATCACCCCCAACCACCTCGATCGGCACGGCAGCATGGACGCCTACATTGATGCCAAGGCGCGCATCCTCTGGTTCCAGCACGCTGATGACATTGCTATCCTCAACAGGGACGATAAAATCTCCTGGAATTTTGCCGACCAAATCCAGTCCGACCTGATCAGCTTCGGTCTCAAAAAACCGGAAGGTCGCTCCAGCGGCACTTACATCGAGCAGGATTGGGTCTGGCTGCAAATTGGTCAGGATAAACTGAAGCTCTTCCCAACCGAATGGATCCAGCTGCGCGGCAAGCACAACCTGTACAACGTACTGGCTGCTTCTGCTATTGCCGCGGCAGCAACCCTGGCGCTTCCCGCTATTCAAAGCGCTGTTGAAGAATTCAATGGCGTGCCGCACCGCCTTGAAACCGTGCGTGAAGTCAATGGCGTCACCTGGGTCAACGATTCGATCGCAACCGCTCCGGAACGGACCATTGCTGCCATCGAGTCGTTTTCAGAATCGATCGTTCTTCTGTTGGGCGGCAGGGATAAAAACCTCCCCTGGGACAGGCTCGCGAGCCTGGTCAGAAATAAAGTAGAGCGTGTGATTATTTTCGGGGAAGCCGCCCCGATAATTAATGAAGCAATCGGCCCGCGTAACCCCAGGCAGCATCTCAAATCTGTGGTAAGCACAAAAGACCTCGCCGAAGCACTAAAAACAGCCCAGAATCAAGCCCAGGCAGGGGATGTAGTGCTGCTGTCGCCGGGATGCACAAGCTACGACGCGTTCAAAGATTTTGAAGAGCGGGGGCAGTTCTTCAGAGATTGGGTGAATCAACTATGAACAGTTCAACCACTCCCAAAGTGCAGAAAAAACCTGTCAAAGGTTTAACTTTCGACATTCCTTTTGTTCTTGCTCTGGTTTGTCTGCTGGCTATAGGTCTGATGATGGTATATTCAACTGACCTGGATGCCTCCTTACGCATGGGACAAGAACCAGGATACCTGTTTCAGAGACAGGTGCTATGGGTCGCTCTGGGTCTGGCGGTGATGATTTTTCTGGCCTTCTTTGACTACCATAATTTTGTCAAGTTGGTCATCCCCATCGCGTTAGTTGTGCTGGCAGGTTTGGTCATCGTGCTGGTGCGAAACGAGGTCCAATTCAATTCCTCGCGGGCTCTGTTTAGCGGCTCAGTACAGCCGGGTGAGCTCGCCAAGATGGCGGTTATCCTCTACCTTTCTGTTTGGCTCTCAAGACGCGGGAGCGATGAACTGTCTGACCTCAAGCTCGGGTTTTTGCCCTTGCTGATGATTCTTGTGATGGTCGCGATCCTGATTTTCTTCCAACCTGACATCAGCGCGGCCGTTACCATTCTGGCCCTGGGGATTATGATGTTCTACCTGGGCGGGGGCAGCTGGAGACACATCCTGATGCTGGGTGGCATCGGCCTGGCGACGGGTCTTCTGGCGGTTCGCTTTTACACGACCGGTCGCGCCAGAGTCGCCGATTACCTGCAAGGTCTGGGAGACCCCACCCTGGGTTCGTATCACATTCGCAGGACGTTTGAAGCAGTGATCAAAGGACGCTTTTTCGGGGTTGGTTTGGGTAACGCCAACACCAAGTTTACCGGCTTGCCATTGCCCCACACCGACAGCATATTCGCGGTCATCGCGGAAGAAATTGGACTGCTTGGTTCCTTTATTCTGATGGGGCTTTACATTTTGTTGATCTGGCGCGCATACAAAATTGCTCAAAAGGCACCCGATCAACTCGGTTCCCTGATGGCTTTTGGTCTGACAAGCTGGATCGTAATCGAAGCCTTGCTGAACGTCGCCGTTATCGTGGGTCTCTTCCCCTTTGCCGGCAATACGTTGCCATTCATTAGCGCTGGCGGGTCAAGTATGGTCACCAACCTTGCCGCTGTCGGAATCATTATCAATATTGCCCGCCAGGGAGCGGGCTTAAAAATTCAAGAAAGGAGTCAAACCAGTGCAACTGTTGATTTGCGCAGGCGGGACTGGCGGCGGAGTGTATCCGGCGCTGACCGTTACCGAAGAGCTGGATAAGAACAATAACCAGATCCTGTGGGTCGGAAGCGAAGGCGGTATGGAAGCTGAGCTTGTCCAGAGGACCGGTTTGAAATTCAAATCCATCCAGGCGGCTGGGGTACATGGCGTCGCGTTAACCAAACTGCCCAGCAATCTGGTGAAACTTTTTCGCGGATTTCAACAAGCCAAAAAGATTCTAAAAGAGTTCCAACCAGACGTGATGCTCTTTACCGGTGGTTATGTAGCCATACCCATGGCGTATGCGGGACGGAAATACAAGTCCCTGCTGTTTGTCCCCGATATTGAACCCGGATTGGCATTGAAAACCCTGGCAAAGTTTTCGGACCATATCGCGTTGACAACTTCGGAATCAAAAAAGTGGTTTAGTGAGAAAAACAATATGACTGTTACTGGCTATCCTTTACGAGAAGACATTAAAAAATGGACCAAGGCTGAAGCCCAGGCTTACTTCAAACTCGAGCCTGACCTGCCTACAATCCTCTTCATGGGCGGAAGCAGTGGTGCCCGCTCGATTAACCAGGCGTTAATCGCTATTCTGGATAACTTGTTGGAAAATTACCAGGTGATTCATCTGACCGGTCTCCTGGATTGGGAAGCGGTCCAATCTGCAACTAATTCTGCCACCAACCGATATCATCCCTTCCCTTATCTGCACGAAATTGGAGCAGCACTGGCTGCAGCAGACCTGGCAGTCTCGCGCGCTGGCGCGTCAACATTGGGCGAATATCCGTTCTTCGGTTTGCCCGCCATTCTTGTGCCCTACCCTTACGCCTGGCGCTACCAGAAAGTCAACGCCGATTACCTGGTCGATCGTGACGCAGCGGTTTTGTTGCGCGACGAAGAACTCAAAAACAGCTTGCTGCCTCTGATCGATGAGTTGATGGCACAACCAGCCAGACTTGCTCATATGAGTCGCGCGATGAGTTCGTTGTCTCAACCAGACGCTGCAGAGCGTATCGCTGAATTGCTATATGAGATGGCGGAGGCTTAGGAGGATGCAATGGTTAGTCTGAACGTTCTTTTCTATATCTTCCTGGCGCTATTCGCTGTCATCGGCCTGATCCGTGGCTTCCGTAAAGAAATCGTCGTTACGGTTGCGGGGATTTTAAGTCTGTTCATCATTGAAGCTGTGATTCCCAAGATTTTCGGATCGCTTGAGGGCGGCAAAATCTTGGTCATGAATTTGATCGTGCTGTCTGCCTGCGCCTTCTTCGGCTATCAAACCCCCAGTTCCAGACGTTTGTCCGAAAGCGGTCGCTTTGAGCGCGACAGTCTGTTGGATATGATGCTGGGTGGCCTGACCGGCGCGCTAAATGGTTACATTTTCTTCTCATCCGCCTGGTTCTATCTGGCGAAGGCAGGTTACCCCTTCAGCTGGATTTACGCCCCCGATCCCAGTACCGGGATCGGACAGGCAGCAATCAACCTGCTTGCTGATGCTTTCCCCAATGTGTTGACCGGCTCATGGCTTTATATCGCCCTGGCCGTATCAGTTGGAATAGTGCTGGCGGTGATACTCTAATGAACAAAGTGCACTTTATCGGAATTGGTGGAACAGGCATATCGGCCATCGCCCGGCTGCTTCTTGAACGAGGCGTCCAGGTGAGCGGCACAGATCTGCAGGCTTCTGTATATTTCGAATCAGTCACCAGGATGGGTGCCGTTACCAGAATCGGACATCATCCCGACCTGGCACTTGAGGCTGAATTGGTGGTTCGCTCTTCAGCGGTCAAAGACGACGATCCTGAAGTTCACACTGCCCTCAAAGCAGGCATCCCTGTATTGAAGCGCTCAGAGTTCCTGCCGCAACTTACTGCGGGGTACAAAACCCTGGCGGTCGCCGGCTCTCATGGCAAGACCACCACCACAGCCATGCTGGTGCACCTGCTGAAGTCAGACGGGCTAGACCCCAGCTTTATCCTCGGTGCGCAGATCAAAGGCCAGGAAACCAACGCGCATGCTGGTGAGGATGAGTTTTTCGTTATTGAAGCAGATGAATACGATTACATGTTCCTGGGGCTCAATCCGACACTGAGTGTGGTTACTAATATTGATTATGACCACCCCGATTTCTTCCCTAAACCGCAGGATTACACCCAGGCTTTCGTGGATTTCCTGGAAAAAACAAAACAAAATGGCACAGTTCTGCTCTGTGGAGATGATCCAGGCATTGATACCATGCTGGAGAATTCCAGCTTCCCAGGCAGGCAGATTTGGAAATTCGGCTTTGAACCTGACAATGATTACCAAATCATTGGTTATCAGGTCCAAGAAGGCAAACAGGAGTTCTTTCTGAGGTTACCTGAAAGCGAAAAAGCAGGACCATTCACCATCCATCAGCCAGGCAAATTTAATGTCCTCAACGCCGCGGCTGCGCTGGTGGCGGCACACCTGATTGGAAGAGATTTAAGGAATCTTATTGGCGCTCTTTCCACCTTTGAAGGCACCAGCCGCCGCTTTGACCTGGTTTGTGAGAACGAAAATATCAAGGTTTTCAACGATTACGGACACCACCCCAGCCAGATCCTGCAGACGCTTGAAGGAGTCAGACAAGGCTACCCCGCTTACAAGATCTGGGCTGTGTGGGAGCCTCATACCATCAGTCGAACCAGACAGTTACGGCACGAATTTGCCAACGCGCTCGACCAGGCTGATCAGGCCGTGATTTTAAAACTGTTCGGCGCCCGCGAAGAAGACTCCGGCTTCAGCCCTGGAGTAATTGCTGTTGAATGCAGCCAATCCAATTGCGTTTATCTGCCTGACAATACTGAGGCTGTTGACCACATCGTCGAAAATCTGACCGGTAAAGACCTGATCATCGTATTTTCCGCCGGCAAAGGCCCTGAGTTTTCTCAAGAGCTGTGTTCGGCAATAAACCTGGAGGGAGCTGATGAATAACCTGCCAATGCAAAAACTACGGGAGGTCTTTGGCGAGCGCCTGCATGAAGACGTCCGAATGACTACTTACACAACCACACGAGTGGGTGGCGCTGTTGCCGGCTTTATCTCAATCAATTCCTCCCGGGAAATGGAACTCGCCCTGACCACGCTCTGGGAGCTGGATGTTCCTTATCATATTTTGGGTAGCGGTTCGAATCTGTTGGTCAGTGACAGCGGCTATGAAGGCATTATCCTGCACAACCGCAGTCACAATATCAAGATCAATACAAAAGTTGATCCTCCTCTGGTCCTGGCGGAAAGCGGCGCGGGCTTGGGCGAATTAGCTCAACTCGCCTCCCGACGCGGTGTTTCGGGCTTTGAGTGGGCCAACAGCATCCCAGGAACAGTCGGCGGAGCGGTCTACGGAAACGCCGGCGCGCATGGTTCAGACGTTTCTGAAATGTTGCAATCCGTCCTGATCATTACCCGTGAAGGCGGCAGTCAACTTCTAACCAACCAGGATATGGATTTTCAGTACCGTTCCAGCAAATTCAAACGAGAGCACAAACCGGTTGTCATTCTCGAAGCTACTTTTGCCGGCAAAATGGCCAATCCGGAAGATAGCCTGGCGTTATTGCATGAGTTGACCGAAAAACGGCGCAAAACCCAACCTGTGGGTCCCTCTTTTGGGTCAACATTCAAAAACCCACCGGGGAATTTTGCCGGTAAACTACTTGCTGAGGCGGGCATGAAAGGCGTTAGCTGTGGAGATGCTTCTTTCAGCACTGTTCATGCCAACTTCATCGTGAACAACGGCAAAGCAACAGCTCAGGATTACTACTGCCTGATCCGTCAGGGTCAGAGGCGGGTAATGGAGAAATTCGGGGTTCAGTTGGACCTTGAAATCGAGTTATTGGGAGAGTTTCAAGATGTCGGATAAGCTCAACCTCGTTCTCATCTTTGGCGGCAAATCCGGGGAACATGAAGTTTCTCTGATGTCAGCACGCTCGTTGTTGAACTCCCTTGATAGGGAAAGATACGAGGTATTCCAGGTTGGGATCACCAGGGAAGGACGCTGGACTTACTCTAAAAACGCTCTGGAGGTCTTCGAGCGAAAACAGCATGAGACTCTGAACGAAGCCCTGATATTGTCCAGAGATGAAACCCCGCTCCTCTATCAAATAGTCGATATGCAATTAAAAGAAGTTACGCGGATCGACGTCGTTTTCCCGATTTTGCACGGCACATTTGGAGAAGACGGTGCTATACAGGGTTTGTTTGAGATTCAAAATTGCGCTTACGTTGGTTCAGGAGTTTTAGCCTCCTCGGTGGCGATGGACAAGGCCTTGTGCAAGCATGTGGTCGCTGACGAAGGCATCCCAGTCTTGCCTTATGACGTTTTCAGCCGGCAGGAAATTGAGAATGACCTGCCCAGGGTGATTGAGACTGTCGAAGCTATTAGCGCATATCCGTTTTTCGTCAAACCCTCCAACCTGGGCTCTTCCGTAGGCATTAGCAAAGCAAAAAACCGCGAACAGCTGCAAAATGCGCTGATCTTGGCTGCCCGTTATGACCGCAGAGTATTGGTTGAACGCGGAATAGAAGCCCGGGAAATCGAGATCAGCGTTCTTGGTAATGAATCTCCAGTGGTATCCGTGCCCGGTGAAATCGTGCCTGGCGACGAGTTTTATACCTACGAAGACAAATACCTCTCCGGCGATCCGGAAGTTTCCATCCCGGCTCCTTTACCAGAACATCTCTCTGATCAATTGCGAGAATGGGCTCTGCGCGCTTATCGCGCGATCGATGCTGCCGGTCTGGCGAGGGTCGACTTCCTGCTGGACAAAAACAGCGGTGCAGCCTGGTTCAATGAGATCAATACCATGCCTGGCTTTACTCAAATAAGCATGTACAGCAAGCTCCTGGCTCACGATGGGATTGATTATAAGCATTTGATCGATCGGCTGATCGAGCTTGGGCTGCAACGCAAAGCTGACCAGGAACGGACAATTCGGAAATTCGAGGTTGACAATGGCTAAGATCCCGAATAATCTCTCGAGAGCAGACCAGGTTCGGGCCCGGCGTAAGATTGAAAAGGTCCAGCGCAAACCAATTCCGCGAACCGTGGAACGCACCTCACGCGAAGCCCGCAACGCTTCGCGGGTGATATCGCGCCATAACACCTACAGCTCATCCCGGGCTTACACAGCCTCCAATCGTCAGCGCAGGCAAATCTACCTTCCCACCGGGACCCCTGGAAGCGAAGTCCGTTTGCCCTCCCTGCCCCGCATCAGTTTTAGCTGGCGCTGGCTCTCAGCGGTACTGTCATTGGCAGCCGTTGTTTTGCTATACATGATGCTCAATTCGAGCACTTTTCTGATCGATATCGTCAATTTGACTGGCGGCATCCGAGTGCCCTCGGAGGAAATCAAAGCTGTCTTAAACGTGACTGGAGAATCGATCATTCACGTTCAGCCTGCCCAGGTTGAAAACCAGATCCTGTCCACCTTCCCCGACATCAAGCGGGCACAGGTAACCGTCGATCTGCCCGATAGTCTCAATGTAGTCATTGAGGAACGTATTCCGGCTATCCTTTGGTTGGAAAATGAGCAGGAACTCTTCTGGATAGACCAGGACGGCTTTACTTTCACCGTGCGTGGGGAAGCCAACCTGCCTATCCGCGTCTATGCCAATACAGCCCCTCCCTTTGCACTCGGATATGTTGATCGCAAATCTATCGAGTCTCAAGATATTAAAGATGGAGAGGATACATCCAAAGTCTTACCTCCGATTGACCCCGCGTTTATTCTGGCGATCCAGAAACTAAACAGCATCAAACCCACCGATACCGTCATGTTGTACGAGCAGGAAAAGGGACTGGGTTGGACTGACCCCCACGGTTGGCAGGTTTTCTTTGGAGCAAACACGAACAGTATTGACATGAAACTGATTGAATACGACCATATCGTTAGCGCGATCTTGGAAAGAAACTTGCAACCAGTATTAATCAGTATGGAATTTCTACACGCACCTTATTATCGTTTGGAGCACTAACATGGAAGAAGAAGCAATTGTTGTTGGATTAGATGTTGGCACATCAAAAGTTTGTACACTTGTCGCCAGAGTTGAGAATGGAGCCAATTTGCGCATCCTCGGCGTGGGCATCGAGCCTTCCCAAGGAATCCGCAGAGGAACCGTTAATGATATCAACGCGGCCTCAGAGGCGATCGCCAGATCGATCGAAAAAGCCGAACGCACTTCGGGTTTTGAGATCAACAGTGCCATCGTCAACCTGGCAGGTACGCAGGTATCATCAACTATCAGCAAAGGCGCGGTTGGAATTTCAGGACGCGTCATCGATCAGGAAGATGTCTACCGTGCTTTGGATTCTGCCCAGGCAATCGCTGTGCCGCATAATCGCGAGATCGTCCACGTGATCCAGCGTGGTTTCAATATCGACGGTCAGGAAGATATCAGCCAGCCGGTTGGAATGCACGGATACCGAATGGAAGTGGAAGCGCATATTATCACCAGCGCAGCCTCCACCATGGAAAATCTGCGTCAATGTGTCTCAATGGCCGGCATCGACGTCTCTCAATTCGTGCTTAACCCTCTCGCCTCCAGTGAAGCAATCCTTTCGGAGACCGAACGGGAAATGGGCGTGGCGGTGATCGACCTGGGTGCCGGCACAACCGGTGTGGCAATCTATGTCAAGGGAGATGTCTTTCATGCTAACGTTTTGAGTATTGGCGGTAACCATATCACCTCCGACATCGCCCAGGGATTGCGGCTGCCACTCGATGTAGCCGAAGAAGTCAAACTCCAGCACGGATATGCTGTGCTGGCGGACATTGAGGAAGACGATTTCTTCAATATTGTCGCCTTTGGCTCTGAACAAGCCAGTAAAGTAGATCGCCGGGAATTGGTGAACATCATCGAAGCCCGCGTCGAAGAAATTTTGATCATGGTTCAACAGGAGATCAAACGCTCCGGTTACGATTCCATGCTCCCGGCCGGCATCATCCTGACTGGCGGTGGGGCCAAATTGCCCGGCATTCAAAAAATGGCAGCCAGCATACTGAACCTACCAGTGAGAATCGCCAGGCCAGAAAAAATGGTTGGTCTGACCGATCAGATCAGCAGCCCTGCCTACGCAACCAGTGTTGGCTTGCTCAACTGGGGCATTTTATTTAGTGAAACTACCCAGATTGCTCCAGAGCGATCTGGGAATGGTAAAAGGTCAAACCAGAAGCCCAAAGCGGATGGGCTGAAGGATTGGCTGAAGCGCATACTACCTTAACTATCAAAGCAAAAAATAGAGGAGATAAAAAAATGGAAGCAAAACAATCTGAATCGTTCGCAAGAATCAAAGTTGTTGGCGTAGGCGGTGGAGGCTGCAACGCGGTCAATCGCATGATCGCCGAAGGACTACAGGGGATTGAGTTCATCGCCATCAACACCGATGCTCAAGCGCTGTTGAAGTCGCAGGCACAATATCGTGTTCGCATTGGCGATAAAGCCACACGTGGTCTTGGCGCCGGAGGTGACCCAAAAATCGGCAAGGCTGCCGCTGAAGAATCAGCTGAAGACTTGTACGAAGTCCTTAAAGGCAGCGACATGGTCTTTGTCACTGCTGGTATGGGCGGCGGGACTGGAACCGGAGCTGCCCCTGTCGTAGCTCAGATCGCCAAAGAAATCGGCGCGCTGACAATCGGTGTAGTAACCCGTCCTTTCGGTTTTGAAGGTTCTCATCGTGCCAGATCTGCCGAACAAGGCGCCCTGGCACTCAAAGAACATGCCGACACGCTGATCGTCATCCCTAATGACCGTCTGCTCCAGATCGTCACCAAGAACATCGGTCTCAATGATGCCTTCCGGTTAGCAGATGACGTATTGCGCCAGGGAATTCAAGGCATTTCAGAACTTATCACTGTTCCAGGGTTGATTAATCTCGATTTTGCTGACGTTCGTACGATCATGTCCGAAGGCGGCGCTGCCCTGATGGCTGTTGGCCAGGCTTCTGGTGAAGACCGTGCCCGCATTGCCGCAGAACAAGCTATTTCAAGCCAACTCCTGGATGTCACCATCAGTGGAGCACACGGTATCCTGTTCAATGTGACTGGTGGTCCCAACCTCTCACTGTTTGAAGTCAACCAGGCAGCCGCAATCATTAAGGAAACCGCCAGTTCAGATGTGAACCTGATCTTTGGTGCTGTAGTCGATGAGAACATGGGTGAAAATATCCGCATCACCGTGATCGCAACGGGCTTTGACGGCAGTTCCTCTTCAGCGGAGGGGGAGCAAAGTTTTTTTCGACAGACTTCGCACCCAAAGCCGGTAGAACGTCTCAGCGGCTCTGATCAGTCCTATCAACAAAAAGAGCCAATCAAATCAGTTGGATCTGCCACGCAGGAGCGCTACGTCTATACCAAAGATGTGGACGTGGACGTACCCGCTTTCATGCGCAGAGATAAAAATTCCCGCTGATCTATGACGGAATCCTCTACATTTTGCATTTAAACTCCTCCCTCGTTTTGAGGGAGGAGAATACTCATTTGTAAAAGCCTTCCAGTAAATTATTTATTTATTTTTGTCTGGGGACCAGTACTGTCCTTCCCCGCAGCCATTTATTGCCATCTAGCGAAACGAAGTGCTCCTGAACCAGAGAGTGGGTATTGGCTCCCCCGTTCAACCTTGCATATGAAAGAATGCCATAATCATCTATGCGAAGGGTTGCGGCAATTTCTATGGCTTACTCTCGCCAGGTTTGTTAACAATTTCAGCCATCGTTCCAACAATAGTCTCAAACGGGTCAATTTTTGATCCTGCCAGTATAGAATGACTGGTCAGTGCGTATATCTTTTGTATTACAGAGAGACGTCGATAATTTAAGGTAATTTGTCTATCTTTCCCTTGTTCAGTTACCCTGTCCGTGCTAAAATTTGGTACTACATTTAGGGGTTCATTTGATTTCACCCCAATATATAGGGGTAATAGGAGATATTATAATGAAGTGCCCATATTGTCAGCACAGGGATACCAGTGTCGTCGATACCAATAAAGAGGCTCAAGGTGGAATTCGCAGAAGGCGCGAATGCAACAACTGCCATCAACGTTTCAGCACATTTGAGCGTCCTATCCTCACAACTCCGCTGTTGATTAAACGAGACGGTAAGCGCGAGGAGTTCGATCGAGAGAAATTGCGCGCGGGTCTGCGAATGGCCTGCTCAAAGCGTCCCATCCCTGCCGCCCAAATTGAGCAACTTGTAAACGATATCGAATCGGAACTGCAAAAAAAAGGCCGTTCCGAAATTAATTCCCGCATAGTGGGCGACCTTGCGGTCAAAGGGCTGAAAGAAATTGACCACATTGCCTATATTCGCTATGCCATTGTTTACCTTCGCATGGATGACTTGCATACCATCCGCGATGAAATTAACCATTTGTTGACCGAAGAAGAATAATTACCAGAGGTATAAATATGATCGATCAGACACCCACCAGCATGGGTTTATTTCCAACCCCACCGCGACCGCAAGATTTGCCTTCCATTCATCTAACCGAAAATTCCCAGCAGATCCTTACCAAACGATATCTGCGCCACGATAAGGACGGCAAACCTGTCGAAACAATCGACGAAATGTTCTGGAGGATTGCCTGGCACGTTTCAGATACCCCTGAAAACCAAGACAACCACGATCAGGTAGCCAGAGATTACTACAACCTGCTGGTGAGCAAGTCATTCTTTCCCAATTCGCCCACCTTTACCGGCGCAGGAACACCTTTGGGGCAGCTTGCTGCCTGCTTTGTGTTGCCAATATCGGACGACATGGGGCGCGCGAAAGACGGAATTTTCAGCACTTTGCGCAATGCCGCCCTCATTCAGCAGACAGGCGGAGGCAATGGCTTCAATTTCTCCCGTCTGCGTCCGGCTGGTTCTATCGTCAAAGCCTCTGCCGGGCAGGCCACCGGTCCGGTTGGCTTCCTGAAAGTTTACGACAACTCTTTCGGTGAAATCGCCCAGGGCGGAACCCGCCGGGGTGCAAATATGGGGGTCTTACGTGTGGATCATCCCGACGTGGAAGATTTTATCGTTTGCAAAACCAGTGAGACCGCGATCACCAACTTTAATATTTCGCTGGCGATAACTGACGACTTCATGAAAGCGGTGGAAGATGACCTGGAGTGGGAATTGCGTTTCCCGGATGTCAACTCCCCCGAGTATAAAAAATTTAGCGGCACAATTTCCGAAGCAGAAAACGCCGGAATGCCCATCCGAATTTATAAGACGGTTAAAGCCCGTGAGCTATTCAAAAAGTTTGTCAAACAAGCTCACCACAACGGGGAACCGGGCGCGCTCTTTATAGATGCAGCCAATCGGCAAAACCCTGTCCCTCATCTTTACGAACTCGAAGCGACCAATCCCTGTGGTGAACAGTGGCTTGGACCCTACGAAAATTGCTGCCTTGGCTCCATTAACCTGGCTCAACACTTCGGCGAAAATGGCACGGTCGACTGGGTCAAACTGCGTCAGACTACCAAAACCGCCACGCACTTCCTGGATAACGTGGTCGACAAGAACGCTTATGTTCCGGCTGTGCCCGAGTTGCGCCAGGCAGCGATGAATTGCCGTCGGATCGGACTGGGCATCATGGGGCTGGCAGACCTTATGTATCATTGCGGTGTCCGTTATGGCTCTGAGGAATCGCTTGAATTTTGCGGTCAGGTAATGGAATATGTACGTTATTTCGCCATGGAAACCAGCATCGAACTGGCAGAAAAACACGGTGCTTTCCCTGCTATCTCAGGAAGCATCTACGATCCGCAAGATCTTAAATGGGAAGCCCCCAGCCCACTTTCACCTTACACTCGCAACTGGCAGCGCCCTTTCCTGGACTGGGGCTTGATCAGCCAGGGCATCCAGGCTCATGGCATCCGCAATGCCGCCCAAACCACCATCGCCCCTACCGGGACGATTGGGACGGTTGCGGGGGTTGAGGGCTACGGCTGTGAACCGGTTTTCGCGCTTGCCTACGTCCGACATGTCAACGACAAAGGCAAAGACCTGGTACTTAACTATGTCAGTCCTCTTTTCCAGGAAGCCCTGGACGCCATCGACCTGAGTGAGACCGAGAAAAATGATATCATTGAAAAGGTGCTCGAAGAGGGTAACTGTCAGCATATTGAGCAGCTACCCCTACACATTCGTAACATCTTTGTGGTCTCCTCAGAGGTCACAGCTGATGAACACATCCATATCCAGGCAGCTCTGCAGCGCTTTGTCGATAACAGCCTGAGCAAGACCATCAACTTCCCTACCGGGACCAGTGAAGAAGAAGTATCTGACGCTTTTATGTTGGCCTGGAAGCTGGGCTGCAAGGGAATTACAGTCTACATCACCGGTTCGCGGGATAAGGTTGTCCTGGAAACCAGGGAAACCATGGAAAAGAAAGAGGCTGTTCTGGATGTATCGAAAATCCCGCTTTACGGCCAGGACGTCAGTGGTCAATTAAATCTCTGGCGAGAAAGCAAGAAACCTCGCCCCAGAGCTCTGCACGGTTATACCTACTCCATTGACACACCCCTGGGTAAGGCTTTTGTGACCATTAATGAGAATGGGGAAGACCAACCCTTCGAAGTGTTTATAAACACAGCAAAAGCCGGATCTGAAACTGCCGCCCATTCCGAAGCGATTGGTCGCCTGATCTCTTATAATTTGCGCATCGCGTCCCCTATCGAGCCGCGCGAACGCTTGCGCATCATTGTCGACCAGTTAGCCGGTATCGGCGGCGGCCGGTCGCTCGGCTTTGGCATCAACCGGGTGCGCTCGCTACCGGATGGTATTTCGAAAGCCCTGGATGAATACCTCTATAAGGATACAGAGGATGATCCCGAGACATTAAGCCGTCCCGTGATGAGCACTCCATTGCCCATGGCCCCTCAGCAAACTGCCTTTCACCCCGTTGGCGAACTCTGCCCGGAATGCGGCGAAGCGACCATGATCAACGAAGAAGGCTGCCGCAAGTGTTACACCTGTGGCCACAGCGAGTGTTAGCATGAACCAAACGTTGGAACCAAACCAACGCCTGCTTGTGCTGGCGGGTAACATCGGCAGCGGTAAGACCTCGTTGACCCAAAAACTCAGTGCTCACTTCGGATGGCAGGCATCCTACGAATCTGTTGCGAACAATCCCTATTTAGCTGATTTTTATGCTGACATGAAATCGTGGGCCTTTCACCTGCAGATGTACTTCCTCGGCAACCGCGCGCTTGAAATTGAAAACCTGTCCAACTCGGGTCAGTCTGCCGTTATGGATCGCAGCATTTACGAAGACGCCCACATATTCGTGCGGGCTCTACATGCAATGGGCAATCTGTCCGAGCGGGATTACCAGGCTTATGTCAAGCTCTATGACCTCGTACTCAAGACCCTGCCAAAACCTTCACTCTTGATTCGTCTAGTCGCGCCAGTTGAGACCCTGGTTGAAAGAATTCAACGCCGGGCGCGATCTATTGAAGAGACCATCGATCCCGACTATTTGCGGCTGCTCGATTCGTATTACCAGCAATGGGCAGGTGAATATGAGCAGAGTCCGACCCTCACGATTAACAGCCAACTCTTTGACTTCCTGAACGACTCCCGTCATTTCCAGGAAGTCGTGGCTGGCATTGATCGATGTATTGAAACAAATTCCGATCTTCTTCTGGAAAAACCCGCGCAAGACGGCGGTTTTGAATAGACGATATCTAACCTTTTATACACTGGTTTATCTGTTCAATCGTTCGTCGAACAGATGACCCTGCATCTGTTCGATCAATATTGTTAATCTTGCCAGGTTAATTCCCATTCACCAATAAAGACGGTTTCACCCTCCTCGATACCCGCGTCTTTCAGAGCCTTGTCAGCCCCGATTCCAGCCATGAATCTCTGGAAACGGCGGACAGAACCAGGTTGATCGAAGTAGGTCATGGCGGCAGCTCGTTCGATACGTTTGCCTGTGACCACATAACCCTCATCAGTCTTCTCAATTTCAAAGGCATCCGGGTCTTCATCTGTGCGGTAGATCGGCAGAGCAGTTTCAACCGGCTCAACCGGCAGTTCCTGCAGCTTGCTCCAGGCCTTCCACATCAATTCTTTTAAGTTCATATGGGTTACAGCTGAAATTGGCATCAGTTCGATGTCTTCAGCGGCAAATTTCTGCTCAAGCGCAGGGAATTTTTCTGCTACCATCGGCAGGTCCATTTTGTTCAACACCACAATCTGGGGCAAACTGCCCAGCTTTTCTTCGAACATGTCCAACTCACTGCTGATGGTCACGAAGTCCTCATAGGGGTCCTCACTGAGACCATCCAATACATGGATGAGGATACGCGTCCGCTGTATGTGGCGCAGGAATTCGAAGCCAAGCCCCACCCCTTCTGAAGCACCCTCAATCAAGCCGGGGATATCAGCCATGACCATGGTCGTGTCCAGATTCAACTGCACGACGCCCAGGTTTGGTTCAAGCGTGGTGAAAGGATAAGCAGCGATCTTGGGGGTTGCGTTGGTTGTGGCGGCTAAAATCGACGATTTACCAGCATTCGGCAAGCCAACCAGCCCCACGTCCGCAATCAGCTTTAATTCAAGCCGGATCGTCATTTCTTCGCCTGGCTCACCTCTTTCAGCAGTCAGAGGCATCTGGTTGCGGCTGGTAGCAAAATGCTGATTGCCGCGACCGCCTCGCCCGCCCTTAATTACAGTCAGTTTTTGATCTGGCAGCACAAGATCGCCGATCAGTTCAGCTGTTTCGTCATCGTAGATAATGGTGCCCGGCGGCACCTCAATAACCAGATTTGGGGCAGAACGACCGCTGCGGTTGGAAGGTCCGCCGTTCTTGCCTGGCTGGGCAAAGAATTTTTGGTTGTAATGGAATCGGTTAAGGGTGTTCATGGTCGGGTTGACCTTGAAAATCACATCCCCTCCCTTTCCGCCATCCCCGCCGTCAGGTCCGCCTTTGGGGCGGAATTTCTCCCGATGCATGTGGACAATACCGTCACCACCTTTTCCGGAGGCAATTTGAAGCACTACAGAATCAATAAACATACTTTTTCACTTTCCTTGGTCCCATGTAGTTTAACACGAAACAATGCTTCACAAATCGAGATAAACCCTTAACACTTACCTTCAGTAGAAGCAGCAGAAATAACTGTAAACCAGTGTAGCTGGCTCAATATGGCACTTAGCACAAATTTATAAGGAAAAGAGGTCGGCATCTGCCGACCTCTTCAACTTTGTATTTGAGAGAAAAATGTTACTCTTTACGACCGAGTTTCTTTTCGATCACATCCTGCAATGTAGGGGAGCCAATTTCCTGCAGTTTATAAGTAACACGCACGGAGGGCTTGTTGATTTTCATCACACGGGTCATATCGATTGGGGTACCAATCACGACCAGGTCCACATCCGATCCATCGATCGTGGCTTCCAGGTCACGGATTTGTTTTTCACCATAGCCCATACTGGGCAGAACATTTCCAAGGTGGGGGAATTTCTTGAAGGTCTCCTTCAAATCGCCCACAGCAAAAGGTCGCGGGTCAACGATTTCTTTAGCACCGTACCGCTTGGCTGCAAAGTAACCGAAGTCGTACGGAAGATCGCCATGGGTGACGGTCGGGCCTTCATCAATTGCCAGAACGCGCTTCCCTTTGATCATTTCTGGGTTTTCCACAAAAATCGGTGAGGCGGCTTCCACCACAATGGCGTCGGGGTTGACTTTGGCGATGCTCTCGCGAACAATGTCGATGTCGCTGGGTTTTGCAGTGTCGACTTTATTGATCACGAACACGTCAGCCATGCGCATGTTGACTTCAGCAGGATAGTACCTCAACTCGTGACCAGCGCGATGAGGGTCCATCACAACGATGAGGAGGTCGGTCTTGTAAAACGAAAAATCATTGTTACCGCCGTCCCAAATGATGACGTCAGCTTCTTTTTCAGCCTCGCGCAGGATAGCTTCGTAGTCAACACCTGAGTAAATGATCACTCCGTTATCGATATGAGGTTCGTATTCTTCGCGTTCTTCAATGGTGCATTCATGAGTATCGAGGTCTTCGTAAGTAGCGAAGCGTTGCACTTTTTGTTTCACCAGATCGCCATAAGGCATAGGATGGCGAATAGCAGCAACTTTGTAGCCAAGGTTCTGCAGCGCTTCGGCGACGCGGCGGCTGGTCTGGCTCTTGCCAGCGCCAGTTCGGATAGCAGTCACGCCGATCAAAGGTTTGGTCGATTTCACCTGGGTTTCTTTCGTGCCCAGCAGTCGGAAATCAGCGCCGGCAGCATTGACCAGGGCAGACTTGCTCATCACGTATTCATAGGGGACATCGCTATAAGCGAAAACAACCTCATCTACATCGAACTTCTTGATCAGTTCTTCCAGGTCACTTTCTGGATAAATCTCAATTCCTTCTGGATACAAATGACCCGCGAGGGCGGAAGGATATTTACGCCCGTCAATGTTGGGAATTTGGGTGGCTGTGAAGGCAACAACCTCATACTTTTCGTTATCACGATAGACCGTATTGAAGTTGTGGAAGTCACGACCTGCTGCTCCCATGATGATTGTACGTATTCGACTCATATAATTCTCCTTGTTCTATTGATTTTACTATTCTACATCACTTGGGGGGCTTGGATGCCCAGCAATTCAAGTGTTTTTTCCAGACAGATACGGGTTGCCTGCACAATCGCAAGGCGAGATTCGCGCACATCACCTTCTGCCTTAAGCACCTGGCACTGATTATAAAAATCGTTGAATGCCTTCGCCAACTCGTATGCGTAAGCCGCCAGCAACGAAGGTCTGAACTCTTTAGCAGATTTGCTGACCTCATCAGGAAGCTTGGAAAGCAATTCAATCAAATTTATTTCACTGGGTTCCAGCGGGTAGGTAAATTTTGCGCTTATTCCTTCAGATTCGGTGGCTCTACGCAGGATGCTGTTAGCGCGAACGCTGGCATATTGGATGTAAGGCGCGGATTGACCATTGAAATCAAGAGCGCTGTCCCAGTCAAAGGTGACAATCTTGGTGTTCTCGCGCGAGATCATAGGGTATTTGATGGCTCCCAATGCCACTTTGAAAGCTATATCCTGCATCGTGGCCTCATCAAGCCCGGGGTTTTTCTCCTTGACAACCTCCAGGGCCCGTTGGGTGGCTTCACGCACAAGATCGTCCAACAAGACTACTGTGCCATCACGGGAAGACATGATCACGTTACCGGGTAAATTTACGATTTCATAAGAAAGATGATAAATCTGGTCTGCCCACTCGAAGCCCATCAGCTCAAGGATCTTTTGCATTTGCTTCATGTGCAGGCTCTGGCGCACATCGATGACGTAAACCGATTGATCGAGGTCATATTCCTCGAACTTCATGATCGCCAACGGCAGTTCTTTAGTGGCATAAAGCGAGGTGCCGTCTGAACGCAGTACAACTGCCACACGATATTCTTCTTTGGTGCCCAGAATCGTGTCGATGTCCACAATTACTGGATTTTCAGGGCGGCCGTCTGTTGCCAGACCGTCTCTGATCAACTGATCCACCAGCTCTTTGCCGGTTTCTTCCACGTCGCTCTCAAAATAGATTCGGTCGAAATGCTCGCCAAGAAGGGCGTAAACCTGGTAGAAGCCTTCCATGGACCATTGGCGGGTTGTTTTCCACAGATCGTGAATATGCTGGTCGCCCGCGTCCCAGCGGCTAAAATATGCCCGCACGATCTCCTCGAAGCCCTCCTGCTCAACAAAGCGGCGATCCGCTTCAGCATAGAGGTCGGCCATCCAGCGCATTTTATCTGCGCCTGGCTCTTCCCCATTGTGGTACATTTCGTAATTACACATCCATTTAATCACATGTAAACCGATATCCCCAATATAGTTAGCACGGATGACCTTCTTGCCGCTGGCTTCAAGGATATTGCAGACGGTTCCACCCAAAATCACATTGCGCAGGTGGCCAACGTGCAGGGGTTTGTGCGTGTTAGGGTTGGAATATTCCACC
>JBBAES010000012.1:0-22637 GCA_041655815.1 Anaerolineaceae bacterium | reverse complement strand
TCTTTCTATCTGGCTCTTTCTTTCTAGTTCTTTAGCACTCATATTTATTGTCCATGTCATAATCTCTAATATTAATTTAGGACATTTCTATTTTGCTCTTTTAGGACATTATCACTTTGCTCTAACAAAAGGCAAAATAAGAGCTCTAAACAGGAATTTCGTAGTAAAATTCCTGAGCGCTTAACCTTGTAGAAGAATCTGTGAGGAAACCAAAAAAGACCCTTGCGCTTAGAACAGGGCCGTGATATATTTAATCGGTTACCCAATGGGTAGCTATTTATATGTGACAATTTAAGAATGACTCCTGCGTGGGCAGACAGCTTCACAGGGACCATTGACTGAATTGTGCGGAGATGATGCAGCTTGCCCAGGCTGACAGTCTCGCAAGAATACAACTACAGGAGAATAGCATGGTAAAAGGGCTAATAGGAAAAAAGATCGGTATGACCCAGATCTTCGACGGAGACGGCCGCGCCGTCCCGATTACTTTAATCGAAGCTGGGCCATGTTTTGTTTCCCAGGTAAAGACGGTTGAAAATGATGGCTACAACGCCATACAACTGGCTTTCGACGAGGTGAAACCCAAAAAGCTCAGCAAGGCTGAGCTTGGTCATCTTAAGACCAATAACCTCCCTCCGGTGCGCACTCTACGTGAGTTTCGTACCAACAAATTAGACGGGATCAATGCCGGCGACAAAGTCAGTGCTTCAGTTTTTGAAGTTGGCGAGTTTGTCGATGTAATCGGCACTTCCAAAGGCAAAGGTTTTGCCGGCGCGATGAAGCGATGGGGCTTCCGCGGTGGCCCAAAAACCCATGGTCAGTCTGACCGCCAGCGTTCACCCGGTTCATCCGGTTCTGGCACGACCCCAGGTCGTGTTTTTAAAGGTAAAAAACGCGCGGGACGTATGGGCAACGTCCAGGTGACCTCCTCCCACATCCGTGTTGCTCTGGTTGATGCTGAGCGCAATCTGATTGGAGTTCAGGGTTCCGTCCCTGGCGCCAAGGGCGGCACCATCATGATCAAGGTGGCTCGCAAGCAGTAGGCTTGTGGTTAATGGAGAATGTGAAAATGAAAGTTGACATTTTTAACTTAAAAGGTGAAAAGACAGACAGCATCGACCTGCCCGAAGAAATCTTTGCGGCTAAGGTCAATGTAGATCTGATGCATCAGGCCTACCAACGCCAGATGGCCAACGCACGTCTGGGCACTCATAACACCAAACGCCGGGGCGACCGCCGCGGTGGTGGAGCGAAGCCCTGGAAGCAAAAGGGCACTGGTCGCGCCCGCCGTGGGAGTTTATACAATGCCCAGTCTGTGGGTGGTGGTCGTATCCACACACCCCAACCGCGCGACTACACGCAGGCAATGCCCAAGAAGATGCGCCGTGCCGCGTTGCGCTCCGCGCTGACTGTTGTCGCCAATGATGGGAAAATTATCATGGTAGACAGCATGGAAATGAAAGAAGCCAAAACTGCCGACCTGGTCAAAGCACTGAAAGTTTTGACAGGGGACAAGCGCGCTCTGGTTTTGGTGTCTGATAAAAGCGAAAAGAATGAAAATCTGATCAAATCTGCCCGCAATATGGCTGATGCCAAGTTGCTCCAGGCCAATTACCTGAACATCCGCGATTTGCTCAGCTTTGAAAAAGTAATTATCCCGCTTGCCTCTCTTGAAGTAATCAAGGGTTATCTGGGATAGGAAGGTGTAGCAGAATGAGTATCTCCGTTTTTGATATCTTGCGGCGCCCTGTCGTTACCGAAAAATCAAACTATTTGGCCAGCAAGCTGAACAAATACGTGTTTGAGGTCAACAGTCAAGTAACCCGTGAACAGGTGAAGACCGCTGTTGAAACCGCATTCGATGTCGATGTAGTGCGCGTCAATATCATTAATCTGCCCGCCAAGGCATCCCGCAACTCACGCACCCGCCGTTTGGTTGTGCGCAGCAGCGGTTATAAAAAGGCAATCGTGACCCTGAAACCTGGGGATAGTATCCCTGTGTTTGAAGGAGTGGAATAATGGCTGTTAAAGTTTACAAACCCAAGACCCCTGGTACTCGTCATAAGACCGGCTATACCTTTGAAGAGATCACCAAGAGCAAGCCTGAACGCAGCTTGACGGTAATCCGCAAGCAACATTCCGGTCGAAACTTTATGGGTCGCATAACTGTCCGCCATCGTGGTGGAGGCGCTCGTCGACAGATTCGTCTGATTGATTTCAAGCGCAATAAAGCAAATATCCCCGCTAAGGTTGCCGCAATCGAGTACGACCCTAATCGTACAGCCCGCTTGGCTTTGCTATTCTACGCTGACGGTGAAAAGCGATATATCATCGCTCCGATTGGCATCAAAGTTGGTGATACCCTCATGTCTGGCCCCCGTGCGGAAATTAGACCCGGGAACAACCTGCCTCTGGCAAACATTCCTGTGGGTACTACTATTCATTCGATCGAGCTCTACCCTGGTAAAGGTGGTCAGTTGGTCCGCTCTGCTGGTACTTCAGCTCAGCTTTTGGCCAAAGAAGGCAAATATGCCCAGATACGCATGCCAAGCGGCGAAGTTCGCCTGGTTTTGCAGGAATGCACCGCCACCATTGGTCAGGTTGGCAATGTCGAACATAGCAATATCAAGCTGGGCAAAGCCGGCCGCAAACGCCACATGGGCCGCCGACCAGAAGTCCGCGGTTCCGCGATGTCCCCGAGGGATCATCCCCATGGTGGTGGTGAAGGTCGTACTGGTATCGGTATGCCCGGCCCCAAGACTCCCTGGGGCAAGCCAACCCTTGGTTACAAGACCAGACGTAATAAGCGTACGAATGCCATGATTGTTCGCCACCGCTCCAAGGCCAAACGCAGATAGCGGTTGAAGAGACAGAAAAGGAATTAGAAAATGTCGCGATCATTGAAAAAAGGGCCATTTATTGACCCGAAACTATTGAAAAGAATCGAAGATATGAACCAGAAGGGCGAGAAAAAAGTTCTGCGGACCTGGAGTCGTGCCAGCACAATTTTCCCCCAGATGGTTGGGCACACCATTGCAGTTCATAATGGACGCCGCCATATCCCGATTTATGTGACCGAGAACATGGTCGGTCATCGCCTGGGTGAATTTGCTCCCACGCGCTGGTTCCGCGGTCACGTTGCTGAAAAGGGCGCAAGGTAAGGTAAGAGATGGCACAAGAAATTAGCGCAAAACTCTCAAACTTTAGAGAATCTGCCCAAAAAACCCGCCTGGTGGTTGACCTGGTCAGGGGTAAAAAGGTCACAGAAGCTCTGGATATTTTGAGCCTGACCCCTAAAAAGGCAGCCAAGCCTGTTCATAAATTGATTTATTCGGCCATGTCAAACGCAGAAGAAAACTTTGGCGTGAGCCGTGATGACCTCGTCGTTTACCGGATCTTCGCGGACGAAGCCCGCACCCGTAAGTGGCGCCGATTTGGTGCACGCGGTCGGTTTAAACCCGAATTGAGACGCAGTTCTCATGTGACTGTAATATTACGCGAAGTCGAGTAAAGGTAAGGAGTAAACTATGGGTCGTAAAGTACATCCAATTGGTTTTCGTCTCGGAATCAACAAGCCCTGGTTGGGCCGCTGGTATGCCGAAGGCAAAGATTATACCGAACAGCTTCACCAAGACCTGAAGCTGCGTGAACTGGTGCTGAAAGAAACTTCTCGTGCTGGCGTTTCAACGATTGAGATTGAACGTTATCCCGGCAAGGTGAAAGTCACTCTGCACACAGCCAAGCCTGGCATCCTGATTGGTCGCAAAGGCGAGAACATTAAAATCATCAGACAGAAACTTGAAGAGCAGTCTGGTAAGAAGATCGATCTGGAAGTTAAAGAGATCAAATCTGCTGATACTGATGCCTACCTGGTTGCCCAGAATATTGCTGGTCAGCTTGAACGGCGAATCAGTTATCGTCGGGCGATGAAGCGTGCCATTCAGCAGGCTTTACGCCAGGGAGCGGAAGGAATCAAGATTTCAGTTTCTGGTCGTATTTCAGGTGCCGAAATGGCACGCCGGATGACACTGCGTGAAGGTCGTGTTCCGCTGCAGACATTGCGTGCTGACATTGACTTCGCACGGGCTACTGCCACAACGACTTTTGGTCAAATTGGCATCAAGGTCTGGATTTATAAGGGAATCGTGATGGATCAACCTGAAGAAAAGATTGAGCCAACCGAAGGTGTATATATTAGCGAGTAATTATCGCGAATAGTGAGGTAGCAGATTATGTTGATGCCAAAGAGAGTGAAATACCGCAAGCAGATGCGCGGCCGCATGAAGGGAAAATCCTATCGCGGCGCAGATGTCCACTTCGGTGATTATGGATTGAAAGCCCTGGATTGCGGCTATCTGACCGCGCGTCAGATCGAGGCTGCCCGCCGTGCGATCGTTCATGAGATGAAAAGACGCGGTAAGGTGTGGATTCGGGTCTTCCCAGATAAACCCTACACCAAACGGGCCGCTGAAACCCGCATGGGTAAAGGTAAGGGTGCTGTGGACCACTGGGTGGCGGTTATTCGCCCCGGTCGGATCCTGTTCGAAATCGGTGGAACTGATGCTGAAACAGCCGAAAAAGCCTTACACAGAGCCCGCTATAAACTGGGTATTAAGACCAAAATTGTAGCAAAAGAAACATTTGGAGAAGGTTCATGAACGCAAAAGAAATAAGAGAACTTTCTACGGAAGAAATTAAAACCAAACTTATGAACACCCGCCAGGAACTGATGAACCTGCGATTTCAGATCGTGACCGGTCAATTGACAGATACCAGCCGATTCAAGATCGCCCGCCGGGATATAGCTCGACTTGAGACCGTTCTCACCGACCGCGTGCGTAACGAGAAGGAAGGTAAATAATGAATAAACGACGTCGTTTAACCGGCACCGTTAAGTCCAACAAAATGGACAAGACCGTCATTGTTGACGTGACCCGTACTTTCCAGCACCCCCTGTATCATAAAGTGGTGCGCAGCGTAAAGTCCTTCAAGGCTCACGATGAGATTGGCTGCAATATTGGCGACAAGGTTGTTATTGTGGAATCAGCTCCATTTTCCAAGACCGTCACCTGGATGGTTGAGAAAGTTGTCAAGATTGAAATTCGGCAGGAAAGTCTCGAAGCTGTAGAAGAAGCTATCATCAAGGCGGAAGAACTGCAGGCTGAATTAGAAGCGGAAAAGATCGAAGAAACCGACCAGGCCATTGAGGATTTGGAAGAAGAAGGTTTTGAAGAAGTCGCCGAAATCATTGAAGAATCGATCGATGAAGAACTTGAAGAAGTTGAAGAAATGATCGAAGACGAAGAAGGTGCTGCATGATTCAAAAGGAATCACGTTTAGTTGTTGCAGATAACACTGGCGCCAGAGAAATACTGGTCATCCAGGTTGTCGGTGGTACCGGCAGACGATACGCCAGCGTTGGAGACCTTGTTACTGCCACGGTTAAGAGCGCAACCCCGCAATCTACCGTGAAGAAAAGCGAGATCATTAAAGCTGTTGTGGTTCGAACTGCCAAGGAATATCGCAGGGCGGACGGATCGACGATCTGCTTTGATGACAATGCAGCTGTGATCCTGGACACTGATGGTGTTAACCCACGTGGAACCCGAATCTTTGGTCCGGTCGCGCGCGAACTGCGTGAAAAAGGCTACATGAAGATTGTTTCATTGGCTCCGGAAGTACTTTAGTGTTGGTAGGAGTGTCTAAATGAAGATGAAAATTAGGAAAGGTGATCGAGTTCGCGTGATGACCGGTGACGATGTCGACAAGAACAAAATCGGCGAAGTTATTCGTGTCTTGCCCAAAGAGAACCGCGTTGTGGTACAGGGCGTGAACTTAGTAAAGAAACACCAGAAGCAGACCCAATCGGGTGGCAAGACAATCCCGGCGGGTATTCGTGAATTCGAAGCCCCGATCCATCTGTCGAATGTTGTTCTGGTTGACCGTACTTCTGAGAAAGAAGGGAAAGTGACCCGCCGTACAAGAAAGACCAAGGACGGTGAGGATGTGAAAGCAGAGAAGAAGACCAGCCGCCGTAAGAGCACAACCGCTCCGAAGACTGAGAAAACAAAAGAGAATAAGAAATCGGATGCCAAGGGCAAGTAAGGCGCAGGCGAAAAGATATGAACAGACTACAAGAACAATACAATAACGAAATTGCTCCCGCACTCTATAAAGAGTTGGGGCTGAGCAATATCATGCAGGTCCCCCGCATCACCAAAGTAGTGGTAAATATTGGTGTGGGCGAAGCATTGGACAACCCCAAAGCTCTGGACGCTGCTCTAAACGATCTGACCATCATCACCGGTCAGAAGCCTGTTGTCATCGCTGCTAAGAAAGCTATCTCCAACTTCAAGCTGCGCGAAGGCCGCCAAATCGGCATGAAAGTAACTTTGCGCGGATACAAGATGTGGTCTTTCTTGGATCGCCTGATCAATATCGCTTTACCCCGTGTGCGTGACTTCCGTGGTATTTCGCCGGACTCTTTTGATGGTCGCGGCAACTATACTCTTGGTTTGAACGAGCAGTTGATCTTTACAGAAATTCAGTATGACAAGATCGACAAAGTCCGTGGTATGGAAGTTACCATCGTAACAACTGCCGAAACTGACGATCAAGGACGTGAGTTACTGAGCAAGTTCGGCATGCCCTTCAGGAAGGATAACTAATGGCAAAAAAAAGTATGATATACCGAGAAATGCGGCGTAAATACCCCGGTCGCGTTGTGAACCGCTGTCGGGTCTGTGGAAGACCGCGTGGCTATATGCGCAAATTCGGCCTTTGCCGTATTTGCTTCCGTGAATTAGCACTCCAGGGCAAGATTCCTGGTGTGACCAAATCATCCTGGTAATTAGACCTGGAGGAATAAGAATGACTATTACAGATCCAATTGCCGATATGTTAACCAGAGTTCGTAACGCAGCTGCCGCGGGTAAAAGCGTGGTCGCGATTCCGAATTCTAAACTCAAGAATGAGTTGGCTCGCATCTTGGTCGAAGAAGGCTATATTGCGAGTTATGAAGTCGTCGATGGCAAGAGTGAAGTAAGCAAAGTCTTGCAGCTGAAGCTCAAGTATATTGGCGAAAGACGTCACCGTCGCTCGTTGATTACGGGGATACAGCGGGTGAGCCGTCCTGGCTGCCGCGTGTATACCTCTAAGAAGGAAATCCCATGGGTTCTTTCGGGCATCGGTATCGCGATTTTATCAACCCCTAAGGGTGTCATGACCGGCCATCGCGCGCGCAAGATTGGCGTTGGCGGCGAGATCCTCTGCAAGGTTTGGTAGGAGGTAGAAAATGTCGCGTATAGGAAAAATGCCTATTACCCTGCCCAAGGGTGTGGAAGTAAAAATCGATGGGAACAAGGTTCATGTCAAGGGCCCAAAAGGCGAATTGGAAGAAACCTTCTCTCCTCGGATTGATATTAAGATGGAAGACGGCACAATCACTGTGACCCGCCCGAACGATGAACCCCAGGTTCGCGCTCTGCACGGCACTACCCGGGCTCTGCTAAACAATATGGTTGTTGGCTGCAGCGAAGGTTTTGAAAAAGTGCTTGAATACAAAGGCGTTGGTTACCGTGCTGAACTGAGTGGCAAAGACCTGGTTTTAAACCTGGGCTACTCTCATTCCATCGATGTGCCCGCTCCCGAGGGCATCACTTATGAAGTAGATGCTAAAGCGCGCACAATCAAAATAGCGGGTCGTAATCGCCACCAGGTTGGTTTGATCGCTTCTGAAATCCGGGCATTGCGTCCGCCAGAGCATTATCATGGCACTGGCATTCGCTATGTGGGTGAAGAAGTGAAACTCAAAGCTGGTAAAGCTGGAAAGACTGGTTAGTAGAGGTAGACAATGGCTAAAAAATCAAGAAATCAAGCTAGATTGCATCGTCACGCTCGTGTCCGTAAGAAGGTTTACGGCACACCAGAACGCCCTCGCCTGAACGTGTTCCGAAGTATCACTGATATCTATGTCCAGATTATTGACGATCACAGCGGGACTACCCTGGCGGCGGCCTCCAGCATTGATGCTGCTCTGCGTGAAACGCTTAAAGGCAAGTCTAAAGTGGAACAAGCCCAATTAGTTGGTGAAGAAATTGCCAAACGGGCCAAAGATAAAGGCATCAGTACCGTTGTTATGGATCGCGGTGGCTATATCTATACTGGTCGCGTAAAATCGCTGGCTGAAGGCGCTCGTAAGGGCGGGCTGGAGTTCTAAAAAGGATATTATGGATAATTTTCAAGCATTAGAACCACAATTTGATGAACGCGTAATCGACATCGCCCGCGTGGCTAAGGTTGTCAAAGGCGGACGGCGGTTCTCTTTCAGAGTGACTGTCGTGGTCGGTGATAATAACGGTAAAGTTGGGATGGGCACCGGTAAAGCTGGCGCCGTGCCGGACGCAATCCGAAAAGCAACAGATCGCGCTCATAAGAACATGCACAGGGTCAGTTTGTTGGGCACAACTATTCCCCACGAAGTGATCGGAACCCAAAGCGGCGCAAGAGTAATGCTCAAACCAGCTTCTGCTGGTACCGGTGTTATCGCTGCTGGTGGCGTTCGTGCGGTTTGCGAAGCTGCGGGAGTTAAAGACATTCTGACTAAATCATTGGGCAGTTCCAATATGCTCAATATTGTTCAGGCTACCTTTGACGCGCTTTCGCAATTGAAATCGCCGGCGACTGTTGCGGCAGAACGCGGTAAGGATATCGAAGATGTGACCCCATATTGGGAACGGGGGAAGAATGGCTAAGAAACAGAAAAGCAAGATCCTCCGTGTAAAACAGGTCAAGAGCGGCATCGGTTACCCCGTTCGGACCAAAAATACGCTCAAAGCGCTGGGCTTCCGAAATGTTGGTGATGTTGTTGAACACCACGAAAACGATGCCCTGTTAGGTATGCTGGATAAGGTCTCCCATCTGGTTGAGATCGAAACAGTGGATGAGGAGAAGTAAGCATGCAGTTACACGATCTTAAACCCAACGAGGGTAGTAAGAAGAAACGCAAGCGCGTTGGTCGTGGCATGAGTAGTGGCCACGGCAAGACTGCTGGTCGCGGAACCAAAGGTCAAAACGCCCGCGCCGGTGGTGGCGTGCGACTTTATCATGAAGGAGGCAACCTGCCTTTCTATCGCAAGCTACCCTTCCTTCGTGGTGTTGGTTTCACTCCCCGCAATCGCGTTCGATACGCTGAGGTCAACCTGGACTCTTTACAAGATTTCAAGGCTGGCAGCGAAGTGACCCCTGAAACCTTGAAGGATGCCGGTATTTTGAAAAAAGGTAAAAACCTGCCGATCAAGATCATGGGTCGCGGCGAACTGAGAGTTGCCTTGAAATTCAAAGCTCATAAGGTTACCGAGGGTGCCCGCCAGAAGATTGAAAACGCTGGTGGAAGCATCGAAACTATCGAGATTTCGTAGCTAGAGGAGTTGACTTTATGAAACGATCATCCTGGCGCTTTTTATGGAAATCAGTGGATATCCGCAATAAACTGCTGATATCCTTACTTTTGCTGGCTGTTTACAGGCTGGCAGCTAATATTCCGGTGCCCGGAATTGACCGCGCGGCAGTGGCGGGACTTTCGCAGATGACCGGTGCTGGCAGAAATTTGGTCAACTTGCTTGACCTGCTCTCTGGTGGCGCGGTTTCGCAATTCTCAATTCTGGCTATGGGCGTGTATCCATACATTACAGCTCAGATTATCCTGCAACTGCTTACCCCGGTTATTCCGGCACTTGAGCGCAAAATGCAGGATGACCCGCGTGAAGGTCGCATCTGGATGGAAAAATGGACTGTGATCCTGACCATCCCGATGGCTATCCTCTCCGCCTTTGGTCAGATCAACATCTTTAACCAGATGCTTCAAGGCAGTTCAATTATCTCCAACTGGGGCTTTTCAGGCGCTAACCTTTTACCGACCGTCACCGCGATCATCACCATGGTTGCGGGCACCATGTTTGGTATTTGGATTGGTCAGCTCATCTCTGAGTTTGGCTTGCGCAATCAGGGTCTCTCATTGATCATCTTTTCGGGTATTGTCTCCCGCTTCCCGGTGTCTATCGCCCGTATGGTAGCTGGAAACGAACCCTGGTGGGTATTTGTGGTGGTTTTGAGCGTTTTTGTTCTGACTATCCTGGCAATTGTTTATGTTCAGGGCGGCCGCAGGAACATTCCGGTGCTCTTCCCTGGGCGCCGAATCGGCAACCGCATGTCCATGCCCGTTCGCTCTCAGCTACCGCTGATGGTCAACATGGCTGGCATGATTCCGATCATCTTTGCCCAAAGTTTTCTGACCTTCCCGGCGATCCTTTCGTCTTTTTTCCTGAATTCTCAGGTTAAATGGATCAACAACTTCGCTGGCTGGTTGTATGCCGCTTTTGGCGGCGATACCTGGTGGTATCCACTTTTGTTCTTTTTACTTGTGGTAGCTTTTGCCTACTTCTATACGGACGTCTTATTTGCCCAGCAGAATTATGGTGAAAACCTAAAGAAGCAAGGTGCCCAGATCCCCGGTGTTGTTCGCGGTAAAGCGACTCAGGATTACCTGACCAGGGTTCAGCGGCGTATTACTTTGCCGGGAGCCTTTTTCCTCGGTTTAGTGGCCATTCTGCCATTCATCATGGCATTCTTCCTGCCTGATAACAGCGCAGGCGTCCAGATGATGCAGGCGTCGGGTTTGTTGATTGTAGTTGGTACCATCCGTGAAACGGTTGAACTGATTGAAACAGAACTGCGCATGCACGGATATGACGACAGGCTGATTAATTAGCAATCGAGCATGAGATGAACGAAAAAGCAACTTACATCGTTATGTTAGGACCTCCGGGAGCCGGAAAAGGCACCCAGGCTAAGATCATAGCAAATGAACTCGGTTTGGTCCATATTTCGACCGGCGATTTATTCAGAGAGAATCTGAGCAATGAGACCCCACTGGGCAGACTTGCCGCCAGTTACATGAGCAAAGGCGAGCTTGTCCCTGACGATGTTACCATTGCGATGGTTGAAGACCGCCTGAGCAGAGAAGATTGTCTCAAGGGAGCAGTCCTTGATGGCTTCCCTCGTACACCGGACCAGGCTGAGGCACTGGATGCCTTATTGGCGAAGAACGGTGGTGAGGTTGACCTTGTGCCTTTTATCAAGGTGCCGAATGAGACTCTAGTCGAAAGGCTGAGCGGTCGTTGGATGAGCAAGACTGGTCGGGTTTACCATGCCCTCTATAATCCGCCACTGGTTAAGTGGAACGATGATATAGACGGCAGCGAACTTTACCAAAGAGAAGATGACAAACCTGAGACGGTTGCCCATCGCATTGAGGTTTACTATGAGCAGACCTCACCATTGATTGAGTACTATCAGGATGCCGGTACGTTGGTTGAAATTGACGGCACCCAATCAATTGAGAAAGTCACAGAAGACCTCTTGAAGGTAGCTAAGGCATAAATGTACGGTTTTGAGTCGAGAATAAACATCAAATCAGCATCTGAGATCGCTATCATGCGTGAGGCGGGTCGTTTGAACCGAATGACGCTCGAAGCGGTTAAAGCTGCAATCGCGCCTGGTGTGACCACCGGCGAGTTGAATGAGGTGGCTGAAAGCTTCCAGCGTCAACACAATGTTTATTCACCATTCAAAGACTATGATCCGGGAAATGGAGTGCCGTTTCCTGGAAGCATCTGCACAAGCATCAACGAGGTGCTGGTGCACGGCATCCCGGGCAATCGCAAGTTAAAAGAAGGCGATATCATCTCAGTTGATTGCGGGACTGTCTATCAAGGTTTTGTTGGCGATGCCGCTTTTACTGTTGGGGTGGGAGAGATTTCACCCAAGGCGCAGCATCTGATCGATGTGACCACCAAAGCGCTCAAAATTGCCACAGACCTGATGGTCGCCGGCAATCACAGCGGCGATGTTGGCGGGGCTGTTGAAGAGTATGTTGAAAGCGAAGGCTACTACTGCACCCATACCTATACCGGGCATGGCGTCGGCAGAGCGATGCACGAAGACCCGCAATTGCCGAATTATGGCCAGCGCGGGATGGGTTTTTTGCTGCGTGAAGGAATGACCATCGCGATCGAGCCGATGGTTCTGGTTGGTACCCGCCAAACAAAGGTTTTGGCGGATCGCTGGACAGTTGTGTCCAAGAACGGTGGGCTGACCGCTCACCAGGAAGACACGATTGCAGTGACCAAAGACGGACCGTTGGTGTTAACGAGTTTATAGGCGTTTATGTTAAAATAGCCCTTGCTAAGAGTAGGGCGAACATGTATAATAATAACTTTGCGGAGAGAAGAAGGAGAATGACTGATGAAAGTATCAGCTTCAATTAAGAAACGCTGTAACAAATGCAAAATCGTAAAACGTGAAGGAAGACTTTACGTTATTTGCACGAACCCAAGACACAAACAGCGACAAGGATAGGTAATAAAATATGGCACGTATAGAAGGTGTTGACCTCCCGCGCAACAAGCGCATTCAGATTGGCCTAAGATACATCTATGGTATCGGCGCAACGACTTCTGACCAGATATTGGAAGCTACTGGTGTGGATCCTGATGTTCGTGTGAAGGATTTGCCCGAAGAGGAAGTTTCAAAACTCCGCGAATATATCGGTCAGAACATAACCACCGAAGGTGACTTACGGCGTTCAACTCAGATGAACATTAAACGCCTGGTTGAAATCGGCAGTTACCGTGGCATGCGCCACCGTCGAAACCTGCCTCTACGCGGTCAGAATACGCGCACGAACGCACGAACCCGCAAGGGACCGAAACGTACCGTAGCCGGTCGTGGTCGCCGCCGCGGAGCAACCAAGAAATAATATCGATATACTGACTTTCCTGATCACCGGATGGGGTTCCCTTTCTCCCCAGCGGCAACTGGTGAGCGGCGTGTCAGAATTGAAAGATTGAGTGAGGAAGAACTATGGCTAAACAAGCACGTACAGCGCGACGAACAACAGGTTCCCGCAAAGTTAAGCGCCAGATTTCGACAGGACAGGTGCATGTTTTTGCAACCTTTAACAATACCATTGTGACTGTGACTGACCTGCAAGGCAACACTATTTGCTGGGGCAGTTCCGGAACAGCTGGTTTTAAGGGTTCCCGCAAAAGCACTCCCTTCGCTGCCCGGTTGGCGACTGAACAGACCATCAAAGTAGCCCAACAAATGGGTTTACAGGAAGTGGAACTGTTAGTCAAAGGTCCTGGCCCCGGTCGGGAAGCTGCCATTCGTGCCGTTCAGGCAATTGGATTAAAAGTCATCAGGATTACTGATCTGACTCCAGTGCCCCATAACGGTTGCAGGCCCCCAAAGAAACGCCGCGTTTAGTAAATAAGAAAAAGGATAAAGGTATTATGGCAAGATATACAGATGCAGTTTGTCGATTATGTCGACGTGAGGGTGAAAAATTGTTCCTAAAGGGAGCACGTTGCTTCAGCCCGAAGTGTTCTTTTGAGAAGAGACCTTACGCCCCAGGCATGCACGGCAAAATGAACGCTGCCCGCCCGAGACGAGAGTCTGATTATGGCAAGCAGCTGCGCGCCAAACAAAAGGCCCGCCGCGTTTATGGCGTCTACGAACGTCAGTTCCGTCGGTTTTATAGTCAGGCTGACGCAATGCGTGGTCAAACTGGTACCAACCTGCTGACCATATTGGAAACACGTATGGATAACGTCGTCTATCGTCTGGGATTTGCTGCGAGTCGTCCCCAGGCACGCATCCTGGTCACCCACGGTCATTTTTTGGTCAACGGGCGCCGGGCAGACATTCCCTCCTATGCGATTGGAGTCGATGATGTTATTAGCGTGAAAGAAAGTTCCAAGAGCAACGCGTTCTTCAAGCACCTGCGGGAAGAAGCAGAAGGTCGAACGGTTCCAACCTGGTTAGCTCGTGATTTGAATAACCTGTCCGGCCGCATGTTACGCGTACCGGAACGTTCTGAAATTGATGGTAACCTCAACGAGCAGTTGATTGTTGAATACTATTCTCGCTAATCAGAAACTTATGACAGTCTTTCTTAGTGGTTAGGCTGATGAGAGGTAAACCGTGACAAAGTTAATGGAATTGGTATCACCAAAAGTAGAGCGTTCGGAAGAGCTGCGTGATTATGGCAAGTTCACCATCAGCCCCCTGGAACACGGATTTGGCGTCACCCTTGGGAACGCCCTGCGCCGTGTATTGCTCTCTTCATTGGAAGGAGCGGCTGTCACATCGATCCATGTCTCTGACGTGATGCACGAATTCAGCACCATCGAAGGTGTTCGGGAAGACGTCATTCAGGTCATGTTGAACATAAAAGAATTGCGCTTTAAGCTCCACAACGTCGACTCTGCTACTATTCGCCTTGAAGTCAAAGGCGAGGGTACGATCACTGGCGCGGACATCGAATGCCCCCCTGAGGTAGAGATCATCAATCCGGAGTGTTACCTTTTCAGTATTAATGAAAATAGCGCTCTAGTAGAGATGGACATGACCGTCGAATCGGGTCGTGGATACGTCCCGGCCGATGACCGATCAGACCGCCTGGCTATAGGCGTCCTGCCGGTAGATGCGATTTTCTCTCCGGTTCGCCGTGTCAATTGGGATGTAACCAGCGCCCGTGTTGGTCACAGCACCGATTATGACCGGCTGACGCTCGACATCTGGACTGATGGTACGATCTCACCCGAGAAAGCCCTGATCGAGTCATCGCGTATTTTGATGCGTCAGTTAGGGATTATCAGTGGAACCAGCGAAGATATGCTGACCAAACCACAGGTAGAAATCGAAGTTGAGCCGCTGACAGTTAACAGAGATGTGATCGAGACCCCTATCGAGGCCCTTGATCTGGGTGTGCGTGTTTTCAATTCGTTGAAGCGTACTGGTATTACCACCGTCGGCGACGTGATTGAACTGTTAGATAAGGGCGAAAGCGCAATGCTCTCCATCCGCAATTTTGGAGAGAAAAGCCTGGAAGAGCTTAAAGCCAAAATGATAGAAAAAGGCTATTTGGAAGAAGAAGTGGAGAACGAGTAATGCGGCACCAGATTAAAGGATACCGTCTCAACCGCACCATGGGTCACCGGACCGCAATGCGCAAGACGATGATTAAACAACTTTTTGAATACGAAAGAATACAGACTACACTGGCAAAAGCCAAATCGATTCAGCCGGATGCTGAAAAGCTTATCACTTTGGCAAAAAATGTTCAAAAGGCAGACGAAACCCAGAAAATCAACGCCCGGCGCCAGGCTGCAAGCTACCTTGGAAACGCCAGCGGTGAAGTAGTAAAGAAATTATTTGACGATATTGCCCCGCGCTTTACCTCCCGAAAGGGTGGTTATACCCGACTACTCAAACTCGGACCCAGACTTGGCGATAATGCCGAGATGGTCGTTTTAGAGTTAGTCTCGGAATAAACGCGGTGTTTTAGTTGCGCCTTTCGGGCAATTTTGAAAGGCCATGGCACATTACAAACTTATCCTCGCTTACGAAGGCACGCAGTATAGCGGCTTTCAGCGGCAAGCAGACAAAGTGAGCATTCAGGGCACCTTCGAAGATGCTTTGAGAGCTATCGGCTGGCAAGACAGGAGCATCCTGACGGCTGGCCGAACGGACACTGGCGTACACGCCAGCGCTCAGGTGGTCAGTTTCGAGTTCGATTGGAAACATGGCGACCTGAAATTGCTCAAAGCTTTGAATGCAAACTTGCCGACCGACATCCAGGTTCAGAGACTGGAGCAGACAGGAGCCCAATTCCACCCCCGTTATGACGCTCTTGCCCGCAGTTACTGTTACCGCCTGTATTGGCAGCCTGCCCGTAACCCTTTGCGAGACCGCTTTGCCTGGCGATTGGACCGGTCTCCGGACATCGAATTGATGAATGAGGCTGCTGAAAGCTTAATTGGAGAACATGACTTCAAGGGTTTTGGTCGGGCTCTCTCTGAGAACGGCACGACCATAAGGCGTATTACTGAGGCGGCCTGGGATCAGACCGGCGATAATGAGATGGAATTTAACATCACAGGAAACGCCTTTTTGTACCACATGGTCCGCCGCATCGTATATGTTCTGGTCAGAGTTGGTAACGCTGATGCGCCTGTCAGCACCATACAGACAGGCTTGCAGACCGGTCACACAGGCATCGTAGCGCTCGCCCCAGCCAGGGGATTGACCCTGGTGGAAGTGAAGTATGCTGAGGATAAAAATTAAGTTTACCCAGGCAAGAAGGCCAGGGTATGTATTTGAAAACGGAGAATGTTAAAGTGGATAAAACATACGTTCCTAAAGGACAAGTTACCGGCGAGTGGTACCTGGTGGATGCCACCGGTAAAACCCTTGGCCGCCTTGCGACCAAAATCGCAGAATTGCTGATTGGTAAACATCGCCCCGACTTCACCCCTGGTGTTATTTTGGGTGACCACGTGGTTGTGATCAATGCAGAAAAGATTTCTGCTAACCCAACTCGCGTGAAAGAGAAAAAGTATTATCGTCATTCGGGATATCCCGGCGGTTTGCATCAGGTGGATTACACCCGGCAGTTGGAAAAAAACCCGGACCGCATCATTAGTTTTGCTGTCCAGGGCATGCTGCCCAAGAACCGCCTGACTAAACGCTATATGAGTAATCTGAAGGTTTATGCCGGATCTGAACACCCTCACGAGGCTCAGAATCCGCAACCATTGGATCTGGAATAATAAAGAGGAATTATGGCACAATATTTTGAAGCAACAGGTCGTCGTAAACAAAGCACTGCCCGTGTGCGTGTATTTGAAGGCACAGGCGTCTTTACTGTTAACGACAAAGAACTGGTTGAATACTTTCCCCGTACCGGCGATGTTCCCGTGATTTTGGGCGCGCTGGAAGCAAGCGGACGACCGGCCACGGCATTTGACGTCACCGTCAAAGTCGAGGGCGGTGGCATCAGCGGTCAGCGCGATGCGGTCAAACTTGGCGTGGCTCGCGCCCTGGTCACAATGGACGAGGGACTGCGCGTTGTGATGCGTCAAAAAGGATTGCTTACGCGCGACGCCCGCGTCAAGGAACGCAAGAAGCCAGGTCTCAAGCGTGCCCGCAAGGCTCCGACCTACACCAAACGTTAATTTTCTGATAGTCAACAATGCCGGGGAGACCCACTGTGGTCTCCCTCACTTTTGTACTTGACGATCATACGTTTATGATGGTTTCTTAAGGACCTGAGTTGCGATACAATCAGAAGGCTGTCCTTTACAACGGGGCAGCCTTTACGTTATTAAATAAGCTGAAAATTTTCGAAAAGTGATTAGATTAAAGCGACGGAAGGTATCAATGGCATTTAAAGGGATCGTAATCGTAGGGCTGGGACCAGCCGGGGCAAATTGTCTGACCCTGGAAGCATGGCAATGGCTGAACCAGGTAAATGAAGTCTGGGCTCGCACCCGTTATCATCCAGTTTTTTCTGAATTGCCGGATGAATTAGTGGTGCATAGCTTTGACAAGGCGGAGGAACAGTATTCCTCTAGCGATTTTTGTGAGGAAATTGCTCAGAAGGTCATCGACATTGCCAAGAGCGAAGGTATGGTCACCTACGCTGTTCCCGGTAGCCCTTTTATCGCCGAAGAAACCGTGCGTGTGATCATGAAGAAGGTTGAAGCAAGCGGAATTCCGGTACGCGTGATCGATGGAATGAGCTTTTTGGAACCGGTTTGTTCGGCGTTGGGTCTGGATCCACACCCGAAACTGGTGCTGACTGATTCTCTCTACCTTGCATCTCTTGAGATCCCCTTTTTCCCTGCCTCCGTACCAGCCATGGTTTCTAACCTTACACCTGGTCTGGAAGCGCATGACCTCAAACTGACCCTGATGAACAATTATCCGGATGAGTATCCGGTTAAGCTGGTTCATAATGCGGGGCTGCCCGATGAACTGGTTGAGGAGATCCCTCTTTATGAAATGGATCAGAGCCTGCATACAGGGCTGATGTCCACGCTTTACCTGCCCGCTCGAGAGACAGGCAGGGGTTTTGAAGATTTTCAGCAGATCATCGCCCGTTTGCGGGCTCCGGATGGCTGCCCATGGGACCGCGAGCAGACGCATCTGAGTCTGCGACCTTACCTGCTGCAGGAAAGTTACGAGGTTCTTGAAGCGTTGGACGAAGAGAACAGCGACCATCTGGTGGAAGAATTGGGAGATCTGCTCTTGCAAATTGTGCTGCATACTCAAATTGCAACAGAAGAGCAAGATTTCAACATGACCGATGTGATAGCGACCATAAGTGAGAAAATCGTTCGTCGCCACCCTCACGTCTTTCAGGCAGTGGAGGTCGAATCTGTTGAAGGGGTTTTGCGAAACTGGGAACAGATCAAGGCTGAAGAACGCAAACACAAGGGTGAAGAACGCAAGAGCATGCTGGACGGCATCCCGATGGCCCTACCAGCCCTCATACAGGCAGACCAGATCCAACAGCGAGCTAAACGTGTCGGCTTTGATTGGAAAACGATAGACCCTGTGATTGCAAAAATTCACGAAGAATTAGCCGAGCTCGAGGAAGCCCAGTCTGACGCCGAAAAGCAGGCTGAAGCTGGTGATGTTTTGTTTGCAGTGGTCAACCTGATCCGGTGGCTGGAGATTGACCCGGAGATGGCGCTGAGGGAGACCAATTCCCGTTTCTGCAAGCGCTTCGGCTACATTGAAGCCGCGGCAGCAAGGCAGGGCAAACACGTTGAGGATTTCAGTTTTGAAGAACTTGATGCTCTTTGGGAACAGGCCAAACTCGACAGCAGTCGCGAGGATGACCGGTGAGGTCTCTCAGGTGCAAAGAATTTGCAACCTACTACTGCAAATGCGGTAGAGGAACCATTATTTCGGATTCTCAACCCTTAAAGGGAGTCAGATAATTAACTTATGAGTAAGAATTCTTCTATCCCGCCTGAGGAATGGCTCGATCCACTTGGGGAAAAGCTGGACGCAGCAGCGGCAAGTAGCCTGCCCAACCCTCCTGAGCGTAGTGGTCAGGTCTGCCCGCTGCCCACCCCGAAAGTAGAAGCCCAAACTGCCGGGCAACAGATCGCCCGAGCGGCAACCGTTGTGATGCTGGCATATATTGTCAGCACGATGGTTGGAATACTGCGGGGAATGGTGATCTCGCGTGCCTTTGGCACCAGCATGGAACTGGACGCGTATAACGCCGCCAATCGTGTCACTGAACTGCTATTTAACTTAACTGCGGGAGGAGCGCTGGGTTCGGCTTTCATCCCCATGTTTACGGGCATGCTCACTCGCAATGATAAAAACAGCGCCTGGAAACTGGCATCAGGGGTGATCAACGCGCTTCTGCTGATTCTTATTGGGGTGTCGGCATTGATGTGGATTTTCGCTCCGTTGATCGTAGAACAGATTTTGTTTGCGCTGGTCGAAAATGCCAGCCCGGCAATGATCGAACTGACGGTTGAATTGTTGCGCATCACCCTTCCAACTGTGATTATTTTTGGCATGAGCGGGCTGGTGATGGGCATGCTGAACTCGCACCAGGTCTTTTTGTGGCCGGCGTTAGCCCCGGCTATGTACTCTCTGGGGCAGATTGCCGGTACGCTTTTGCTGCCGGAATCGATGGGCGTGCGGCGACTGGCAATTGGGGCAGTGATGGGCGCCTTGGGGCATCTGGCATTGCAGCTGCCCAGCCTCTTACGCTTGTCAGGTCGGTTTTATGAGCGGGCGGCAGGCTTCAAGGACGCGGCAGTCAAACAGGTTTTAAAACTGATGGTGCCCCGGATCATTGGTGCCAGCGTTGTTCAGCTTAATTTTGTGGCTAATATGATTATTGGTCTTTCACTGGGGGAAGGGTCTGCCAGCGCGCTGACCTGGGCTTTCACAATTATGCTCATGCCCCAGGTGGCAATCGCGCAATCGGCAGGTACGGCTTCTTTGCCGACGCTTTCCGCACAGGTGGAGCTGGGGCAATTCGAGCAATTTAAGCAGACTCTCTCAGGTATCCTGCGGGTGATGCTGATCCTGGCATTACCGGCTACTGTTGGGTTGATTTTGCTGCGGGTTCCTATCATTCAGGTTTTGTATGAACGCGGAAGCTTCGACGCGAACTCCACCAGAATGGTGGCCTGGGCACTGCTGTGGTATTCGGTTGGTCTGACCGGTCACAGCCTGGTTGAAGTTTTGAGCCGGGCCTTTTATGCCATGCACGATACCAGAACCCCAGTAATTGTGGGCGTGCTGGCCATGACCGGCAACATCTTATTGTCATTCGCGTTCGCCAGGGCTTTTAGTCAGATTGGCTGGCTGCCCCTCGGCGGTCTTGCCCTGGCCAACAGCCTGGCAACCGCGATCGAATGCCTGGCACTCCTGCAGATATTGCGGAAACGCCTGAATGGATTGGATGGCACGCGAATCCTGGATAGTGGCGTGCTCGCGCTGATAGCAAGCGCAGTTATGAGTTTGGCTTTGTTTGCCTGGGTTGCGTTTTTAGGTGAGGCGAATAAGTATTTTGTGCTTGCTGGTGGAGTGGTAGTTGGATTGTTTGTTTATGTGGTCATGATATGGGTTTTGAAAGTGCCGGAATTCAAGGGAATTTTATTGCGCGTTAAGGGCAAGATGGCCGAAAAAGGCTGAAAATACTGCCAATAAATTAACCGGTCGGTTAATTCAAAGAGGATAGACAATTTAGAATTTCGTATTACTGATAGGAAAATATTCCACAATGCATTGCCTTTAAGCATACTTCATGTTGCCAGTGGGGGGTCAATAACCCTGCAAATATCAAGCAGGTAGTTCGTTCTTTTGAGCAAAAAACACTCGCTCTTGTCGGGGCGATGAAAAGAATCGTCGTTCATGACGATTGTGTGTAAGATCACACCCCGAAAACTAATCTTGTACTACAATAGACCTACGTGAAAAAATTCACGATTTATTAAATTATGGAGAGGGATGGTGTATGGATTTTTCCTTGAAAAATGAATATGAAATGGCGCGAACACTGTTTAGAGATTTCGCCCAAAAAGAAGTAGCCCCGTTAGCAGTAGAGATCGATGAGAATCACCGCTTTCCAGCTGAGACCCTGAAGAAAATGCAACAAAATGGTTTTATGGGCATCCCCTTTTCAAAAGAATGGGGCGGACAGGGTTGTGATTATCTTACCTATGTTTTAGCGGTAGAAGAAATCTCGAAGGTTTGTGGCACTACCGGTGTGATTTTATCGGCACACACCTCTCTTGGCGCTGGTGCTATTAATGAACTGGGAACTCCTGAACAAAAAGAAAAGTTCCTGCGACCGTTAGTTGATGGCAGGAAACTGGGCGCGTTCGCGCTTACCGAACCCGATGCGGGCACAGATGCTGCTGGTCAACAAACCAAAGCCGTTTTGGATGGCGATGAGTGGGTGATCAACGGCAATAAGATCTTTATCACCAACGCTGGTGAAGCAGATATCTATGTGGTATTCGCTATGACCGATAAATCTGCTGGCACACGGGGTATATCTGCTTTCATTGTTGAAAAAGGCACTCCCGGATTTGAATTTGGTGTAAATGAAAAGAAAATGGGCATTCGCGGTTCGGCAACGCGCGAATTGATCTTCAGAGATTGCCGGATTCCAAAGGAAAACCTGTTGGGTAAAGAAGGCAAGGGTTTTGGCGTGGCAATGGGCACCTTAGATGGTGGGCGCATTGGCATTGCCGCCCAGGCGCTGGGTATTGCTGAAGGCGCGCTTGAAAGAACCGTTGAATATGTCAAAGAACGCAAACAATTCGGCAGACCAATTTCCGCTTTCCAAAACACTCAATTTACCCTGGCAGAGATGAAAACTGAAATTGAAGCAGCTCGTTATTTGGTTTATCTGGCTGCCAGCAAATTTGATAAAGGCGAGAAATTTGGCACTGAAGCAGCTATGGCAAAACTAAAAGCATCGCGAGTGGCATCATGGGTGACTGACCAGGCCGTGCAATTGCATGGTGGTTATGGCTACATTCAGGATTACGAAATTGAACGCATGATGCGCGACGCAAAAATAACAGAAATCTATGAGGGCACCTCAGAGGTGATGTTGATGGTCATCTCTGGCGCCCTGTTGAAATGAGAGGTGTTAATGAAAATAATCGTTTGCATCAAACAAGTTCCAGATACTACTGAGGTGCGCTTAGATCCCAAGACAGGCACATTGATTCGCGAGGGTGTGCCCTCCATTATGAACCCGGATGACAAAGCTGGTCTTGAAGCTGCCTTGCGTTTGAAAGATGAACATGGAGCACATGTAAGTGTGATTACAATGGGTCCTTACCAGGCCAAAGCAGTGTTGCGAGAAGCATTCGCGATGGGAGCGGATGCGGCGTACCTGATTACCGACCGTGCCTTTGCGGCATCGGATACCTGGGCAACCTCAAGCATTCTGGCGGGTGCGATCAGCAAGCTGGATTATGATCTGATTATCACTGGTCGCCAGGCAATCGATGGTGATACAGCCCAAGTGGGGCCTGAAATCGCAGAGCATCTGGGAATACCCAACGTCAGCTATGCTGAAGAATTGCATCTTGAGGGTGACGAGATAGTTGTCAAGCGCCAATTTGAGGATTATTCACACCTCGTGCGGGCGAAATTGCCGGCGCTGATCACAGCAATGGGCGAATTGAATACACCCCGCTATATGACACCGGGCGGGATTTTTGATGCTTTTCGAG
>JBBAES010000011.1:0-22659 GCA_041655815.1 Anaerolineaceae bacterium | reverse complement strand
AGTTTATTGACATTCAGCCCTTGGATACCCTTCTGTACCAGCGTCCAGTTTTCACTTGCAAACCTGTAAGGTTCGCACAGACCGGTTCGACCACAGGCAATCGCAAAAATATCTTGAGCGGATGGGTCGAAAGCAAGTTCAGTGACGTCACTTTCAGCAAAACCAACTTGCTCCCATTCATCACCTACGCGCATGAACAAACCGTTTCCAATAGTACCCACATAGATTTCATTGCCGATTATGATAAGACGATAGGGGACAACCGCCTGTGGTTTTTCTGAGCCTGATGCCAAAATGGCTTGATTTTGCTCAAAATGATCTGCAATCGTTTCCCTCGTGAGACCCACTTTTTGAGCCAGGGTGTCAAGATCGTAGGGTTCATCAAACTTCGTTCTCAGGGGCAAATCAGTTTTCGACCACCGTTCCCCATCCAAAAGGTACAGACCTGTTTCGGTAAGAATGTGCAACCCTTCAGTGGAGATGGCCAGATCGATTACGTCTTTATCCTCCAGACTGTTGGTTAATTCAACCCATTCCAGGCCAGTTGAGTCAACAGAATAGACCCCCTTGCCATAAACAGCGACATAAATTTTCGCGTTGTCCTCATCTTTTGCCATAGCAGTAACCGCGTTTAAGCGCAAATCACCCATGATATTCTTCCACCCCCCACCGTCGGCATTAACACGGAAGACCCCATTCGATTCGGTAGCCGCAAACCAGCGTTGAGGAGATCCGCCAGCCACTACAAAGTCATACAGGCGCTGCCCGGCTAGACCCCTTGAGGTCCAGCTTTGAGCGAAATTGTCTGAGGAATATAAACCGTTCCCATAGGTACAGGCAAAGACACGCTTTTGAGTCCCACCGAAGGGATCCGCAACCAGCCTGAAAACTTTCACATTACTGGGCAGTCCCCTGACACTGCTTGCCCAACTGGTACCACCGCTCCAGGTCCTGTAAACGCCTGCGCCGTGCCAGGCGGCCCCATAAACCAAGCCTGGGTATGCAGTATCGATAGCAAAACTGCGTGCGGAGTGATCGCTGACACCTTTGTTTATCGGAACAAAAGATTGACCCGCGTTATTGCTTTTGTAGAAGCCGTGTTCGTGTGCGGCCAGATAAAGTTCGTTGGAATTAACCGGATTGACATCAATATCATAAAAATAATCGGGTGTGGAGAACGAATTGCCATCAACGATCAACTTCCAGGAAACTCCGCCGTTAGAGGTTTTGTACAGAAAACCCCTCAGACTGGGATTGACCCTGGTGGCAGCATAGATCACGTTGCCATTATTGGGGTCAATTTCGATATCGTAAACGATGTGACCGCTCAGAACACCACCGTTCGAGGCAATCCAGCTCTCTCCCCCATCCAGGGACTTGGAAATACCGCCACCATAGGTTCCAGCGTAGACGATCGCTGAGTTTGTCGGGTGTGTGGCCAGGGATTGTATTTTGAGGTTTCCCAAACCAGCGTTCTTACGGTACCAGGTTTCTCCCTGATCATAGGTCTTGTAAACACCGCTGACATAACTGCCTGCATAAATGCGATTGGGTTGGTTCGGGTCCACCGCCATTGCGGTAAAGGTTCCCCCGACCGGCCCAACCGGGGTTGAAGGGATGACAGTGTAATCTTTAACTATCAACGGCAGGTATTGCTTGCGGCCCCCAATTGGAAAACCTGTAGCATCAGAATTTAGTAACAATCCAGCGACCAACACCGTAACCAGAATGCTGCTGATCCATCGGCTGAGATTTCTATTTTTTTGCATCATGTTGTACACTGACCCCTCATATTACAACAATCGTGCCAAAGTGGAATTATTTCAGAATCTGACCCAGCGCGTCCAGGCAGCCCTGAATGGCCAGGTCATCAACATCATTATGCGTAACCAGACGGATTTCGCCATCACCGCTGCCGCTGATCAGAACCCCTCGTTCTTTCATTTCAGTAATTAACCTGCGTTTATCAATGCCAAGGGAAGGGTCAAGCTTGAAAAAGACCATATTGGTGTTGGGAGAGCCCTTTGTCAGCACAATTGAGGGAATCTCTGCTAATCCTTCAGCCAGCCAGCGTGCCCTGAGATGGTCTTGCTCCAAACGTTCAATCATACTTTCGAGAGCCACGATTCCAGCCGCAGCAAGTATGCCTGCCTGGCGCATGCCTCCGCCCAGCAATTTTCGCATTCTGCGTGAGCGCTTGATGAACGATTTGCTACCGCACAGAACTGAGCCTACCGGAGCGCATAACCCCTTGCTGAGGCAAAATGTTACACTGTCGGCGGGTTCGACCAGTTCAGATGCCGGCACTTTTTGTTCAACCGCGGCGTTAAAGATGCGCGCTCCATCAACATGGTAATACAGGCCCAGTTCGGCTGCTTTCGCACCGACACTGCGCATGTAGTCCGTGCTAAGTGCCTTTCCGCCGCAAGCATTTTGAGTATTTTCAACAATCACCATTTTCGAAGTCGGTTCGTGATAGTCGCGTGGGTTGCGCATTGCAGCCTGAATATCCTCAAGCGCCAGACTGCCGTCTTCCTGGTTGGGGATGGTATGGATGACTACCCCACCCAACACAGAAACCCCGCCAGCCTCGTGCAAAAAGGTATGTCCCATGGTTCCCATGATCGCTTCATCACCACGATCACAAGCTGCCAGCGTTGCCACCAGGTTTCCCATGGTGCCTGAGCTGACCAGCAAACCGGCTTCCTTGCCAAGCATGGCAGCTGACTTCTCTTCCAGTTCGATTACGGTTGGGTCTTCTCCATAAACGTCATCGCCCACTTGGGCTGCCGCCATGGCGGCGCGCATTTCGTCTGTTGGATGTGTGACGGTGTCAGAACGAAAATCGAAAAATTTACCCATTTGCTTTCTCCAGATTGTCTAATACAGATTGTAAGTCGGCCGGCAAAGGAGCTGTAAACTCAGTTTCCTGTCCAGCCCCCGGCAAGCGGATTAACAGCTTGCCCGCGTGTAAGAAGAATCGGTCCAAGTCAATGCTTTTTTTGCGATGTCCATAGATTTGATCGCCAGTAACAGGACAGCCCAGGAAAGCCATATGAACGCGAATCTGATGCGTGCGTCCAGTCAGAGGTTTTACTTCCAGCAGGGTGTGGTCACGATATTCCGCGACGGTAAAGAATTCCGTCTCGGCTTTTCTGCCCTTGTCACCATAGGTCACCGCCATACGCTGACGAAGTTTCTCGTCTCTGCCAATGTTGGTCTCAATCCGTCCAGTTGGCGTGGGTGGCTTGCCATCCACCAATGCCAGGTAGGTCTTTTTGGCTTTTCTGGTCTTAAATTGACGCACCAGCCATGTATATGCGGCAGGTGTTTTCGCGACAATCAAGATGCCCGAGGTGTCTTTATCCAGCCGATGGACGATACCTGGTCGCTCAGGTTCACCTACCTCCGCAATTTGAGGCCAGTGGAAAAGCAGTGCATTCACCAGCGTGTCCTGCTGATTTCCAGCTCCCGGATGGACCACAAGCCCGGTCGGCTTATTGATAACAACTACATCCGGGTCTTCGTAAATTACGTCCAGGTCGATATCTTGTCGCTCAAGCGATGCCTCTGCCTCTGCTTTCACAGACACAACTAGTTTGTCGCCAGGTTCCAGCTTATAAGAAGACTTATTCAGCACACGGCCGTTTACTGTGACTTCACCAGCTGAAATCATGGTCTGAATCGTTGCACGTGATAGCCTTGGGATCTGCTCTGCCAGGAATTTGTCCACGCGTATCGCGCTCGATTCGTCAAAAACGATCTCGATCATTTCAGTTTTCATCCGCTCCGTCCGGGTTAAGCATGGGGTCCTTCTGGCGAGTTTCTTTTTCCTTGTGCTCTTGAAGGATTAACCCCAAAAAGATCAGCGCCACACCGACGGTGACGCTAGAATCGGCCACATTGAATACCGGGAACCGTCCCACCGCAACAAAGTCAGTCACAAAACCGAGTTGAACGCGGTCGATCATGTTTCCGAGCGCGCCTCCCAGTATCAAACCAAGGCTGACTCGATATAGGAGCGGTTCGTCTACTGCTCTGTGGTAGTACCAGATCACTGCAGCCGCGATAATGACCGCGAGGATCAGTAGCAGGATGTTCGCGTTCTGAAACATTCCAAAAGCCGCTCCGGTATTTTGCCAGTAAGTGAAACGGAAGAAAGGTGCCAGGAAGGGAATCGGATAAATTTCTTCACCTAAGGCAAGATTCCGACGGATGAGTCCTTTGCTCCACTGATCCAGGACGATAACAAGCAACGAGATGGCAAACAGCAGCAGGTAATGACGAAAAATCCTCTTGCCTGAAGTCATCCAACCGCCTTTACGATTTTTAAAACCACTTCTTCGCCATCAAAACTATCTCGGAATAGCCCTTCCGCATCGAGCTCTTCTTCGGTCAACTCCAGCGCCAGTGTTTCGGTAGAAATATATTCGGCATTATTTTGGATTGCTTGCGCTAATTCCGGCGTGGCCTGGTACCGCACAAGTATGCGGTCGGCAATATCAAGCCCGGAAGTCTTGCGCAAATCCTGAACACGGCGAACAAACTCCCTAGCCAGACCCTCGTGGAGCAATTCTGGTGTCAGGGTGGTGATGAGAGCTGCCATATAGGCGCCATCTGTTGCCACCTGATAACCTTCCTTTGACGAGGTGTGAACTTCAACCTCGTCTGGCATGATTTCATAGTATTTATCTTCTATTTTAACCACCAGGTTAAGTCCATCCAGCAGTTTCAAAGCGCTCTCCTGAGCTGGTAGATCGAGGATCGCCTGGCGTATCTTTGGGGCGAGTGCGCGGTATTTTTGACCAAGTTGTTTGGGCAACGGGTTGAGACTGTAAGTAACCGCTTCTTCGTCTCCACCCAACAGGCGCACCCGCTTTACATTCAATTCATCTTCAAGGATGTCTTTGAAGCGTTCAATAACTTCACCTTCTTCTGCCTTGCCAACCGCAAAAGCGGCTTCTGAAAGAGGTTGCCTTACTTTCATGTTTGATTTGTTTCGCGCTGAATGCCCCAGAGAGGCTAACTTCATTACCAGGGTCATATCTTGGTTGAGGTTTTCATCGATCGCGCGTTTATCAACTTTGGGCCATTCTGCCAGATGCACCGAAATAGGGGCATCTTCATCAACTGAGGTGACCAGGTTGCGATAGATCGTCTCTGCCATAAATGGCATGGTCGGCGCAATCAGTTTGCTGACAGTCACGAGTGCCTTATACAGAGTTTCGTAGGCGGCTGCTTTGTCTGCATCCGATTCACTCTTCCAGAATCTTCTCCTGGAACGACGCAGGTACCAGTTGGACAGTTGATCCACGAAGGTCTCAATTGGCCGGGTCGCGCCAATGACATCAAAGTTCTCGAAAGCTTTGGTTACGTCCCGGACCAAAGTTTCCAGCGAAGAAAGCAGCCAATCGTCCAGTTTGGAAAACTGGGGGATGATGGCCGAGTCAGGCGTCCATTTATCCAGGTTAGCGTAGGTCACAAAGAATGAATAGGTATTCCAAAGCGTGAGCATAAAACTGCGTACCACTTCATTGACGAGATCTTTGCTAAAGCGCCGTTCGTTTCCCGGAGGACTGGAGGTATACATGTACCAGCGCATTGGGTCAGCGCCAAACTCGTTGATTACCTCCCAGGGGTCGATCACATTCCCGCGGGATTTGGACATCTTCTGTCCGTTTTCGTCCAGAATCAGGCCCAGACAGATCACGTTTTTATAGGCCTTGCTGTCCATCACCAGGCTGCTGATGGCGTGCAGGGAGTAAAACCAGCCACGGGTCTGATCAACTGCCTCACAAATGAAATCGGCCGGGAATTGGGACTTGAATTCTTCCAGGTTTTCAAAGGGATAGTGCCATTGCGCGTAAGGCATGGCACCCGAGTCAAACCAGACATCGATGAGTTCAATCACCCGCTTCATTTGCCCATGTCCACAGTTAGGGCAAGGAAAGTGGACTTCATCGACATAAGGTCGGTGTAATTCCAGGTTACTCAGGTCTCTCCCGGCCAGGTCGCTCAGCTCTTGTCTTGAACCGGCACAAACCTGGTGATGACAATCCGGGCATTCCCAGACTGGCAGAGGTGTGCCCCAATATCGGTTACGCCCGAGGGCCCAGTCAATATTGTTTTCCAGCCAATTGCCAAAACGACCGTTCTTGATGTGCTCCGGAACCCAATTGATTTCCTGGTTGAGCTCAACCATTCTGTCTTTAATCGCACTGGTTTTGATGAACCAGGTTGGCCTGGCCATATAAAGCAAGGGGGTAGAACAACGCCAGCAGAACGGATAGGTATGGGTCATCGTGCCAGCATCGAAAAGCAAACCCCGATCGTGAAGATCCTGAATGATGCCAGGGTCCGCGTCTTTAACGAAAACACCGGCCCAATTATGCACCTGCCGAACGAAGCGACCTTCGTCGTCAATGGTCATAACCAGAGGCAGGTCGTATTGCTTGGCGACTTCCATGTCTTCCATGCCAAAAGCGGGGGCAATATGCACAAGACCTGTGCCGTCTTCGGTTGTGACATAATCAGCGTTGACAATATAGTGTGCTGGCTTTTCAGTGGGGAAAAAGGTAAACAAAGGCGCGTATTTCTTGCCTCGTAACGACTTTCCTTTCATCGTCTTCAAAACCCGGAAAGGTCGGTCGCCAAATACTTTTTCTACCAATTCTTTGGCCAAAATCAGCTTTTCTTCGCCCATCCCGTCAGCGGTGACCAGAGCATATTCGACGTCGGGATGAGCAGCCACTGCCACGTTACCGGGCAGCGTCCAGGGGGTGGTGGTCCATACCAACAGGCTGGTATCTTCTTCATCCACCAGTGGGAACCGAACGTAAATGCTCGGATCTTCCGTCTCTTCGTAGCCCAGCGCTACCTCGTGGTCTGAGAGCGGTGTGCCGCAACGCGGGCAATAGGGGACAACTTTATGACCCTGATAGAGCAAACCCTTGTCCCAGATAGACTTCAAAAGCCACCAAACCGACTCGATGTAGTCATTGGTGTAAGTCACATAGGCGCGCTCTTTATCCACCCAATAGGCGATGCGATCAGTCATCTCCTCCCAGTCCTGAATGCGCGAGAATGCCGATTCGCGGCAGAGTTGGTTAAACTCAGCGATGCCGTACTCCTCGATTTGGCTCTTGCGGGTGAAACCAAGTTGCTTTTCAACTTCGATTTCAACTGGCAAACCATGAGTATCCCATCCACCCCGACGATCAACAAAATAGCCCTGCATAGTTTTATAGCGTGGGAACATATCTTTGAAGGCACGTGCCAGAACATGGTGTACACCTGGTTTACCGTTCGCAGTCGGAGGTCCTTCAAAAATTACAAAAGGTGGTCGATCTTTGCGATCTTCGGAAGAGCGTTTAAAAATATCGCGTGTTTTCCAGAAACGCAACTGGACTTCCTCTTCCCAGGGAATATCTAATTTTGATGAAACTGGTTTAAACATTCAACCTCCAATAGTTAAGTCAAACAAAAAAGCCCGTCCCCACAGGGACGAGCCAGAATCTGCTCGCGGTACCACCCCGCTTCCCAACCTAAGTCGGACGCTTGGTGCCCCGTTAACGAGGGGCTGGCGGCTCGCTTACTACCCATAGGTGCGTTCAGCGTGCGGCTCAGGAAGGATTTTCGGTCACCTGTTTCCACCCGGCTTTCACCATCCCGGGTTCGCTATTGGACAGCGTCGACTTACTCTTTTCCGTCACAGCCTAAGAGGGAATTTTATCATAAATATGCCGGGTGAGATAGTCCTGTAACTTACTGCCAAGGCTTTTTTGGATCAGTTTCAAGTCAGGCGAGTGGCTAGGTTATTTGGCTCGGTCAGGCTTTATTCGCGAAACGGTGCAGTGCGATCACAAGAGCACGCCTGTGCCGGATAAAAAAAAACGAACCCTTTCGGGATTCGTGGTGGGTGCCTGAAGGGGGTCGAACCCTCAACATCTTCATCCACAGTGAAGTACTCTGCCATTGAGCTACAGGCACCGCGATAGGCAAGTATTCTATCATAAGCCTATTTCGACTGCAAGCAAAATGTCTTTTAAAATATGAGAATACAGATACAATGCAGGAGTAAATTGCGCTTCCAACCCTCGGTGTACTTTTTCGACTAACTCGCAAATCAGACTAAGATCGTAAGTATCTAAAAGTTAATCGATTTAAGTTCATTCCTGAGGATGGAGCGCTGCTCAAATGTGCGCAGGTCTTTGACCCCAACGGTCCCATTAGCCATCTCGTCCGGCCCCAGGATTAAGGCCAGTTTAACACCCAACCGGTCAGCAAGTTTGAACTGCCTGGAAAGCTTATCTGGTTCCGCCAGGATTACGTTAAAGCCTTCCATCCGCAATTCTGTGGTCAGACGAATAGACTCAATTAGCATTTCTTGGTTAAATACTGTCACGAATAAGGTGCCGGGATAGCTTAGGTCAGTCGGCAGCAAGCCGTAAGCCTCCAACACAAGCATGACCACCACGTCACCCATGGCAAAGCCCACGCCCGGCAGGGGTTGACCGCCCACATCCGCAACCAGGTTGGCGTAGTGTCCGCCTCCCAAAATTGCTCTAAAATCGCCCTGGACTTCGTGAGCTTCGAAAACCATGCCGGTATAATAATCCAGACCCCGGATAATCTTGGGCTCATAGCGTACGTATTCCCCAATACCCAGGGCCTCTACATAGCTGAAAAGTTGACTGAGTTCTTCCGATTCTTGCCACAACTGAGTGTTACTCAGCAGCGTTCTGGTCGCTTCAATCTGACCCCGGTCCAAACCCAGATCTTCCAGGTTCTTCTCCCAGACATCTTCAGGCTGCTTGTCAATACGATCGATCATTCTGAGCAATTCGGGTTTAGTGTCGGCACTGATACCGATCTCGGTCAGTTTGCGGTCCATTAATCGACGGTCATTGACCAGAATCTGAACCATATTGCTCTGCAGACCTACTAATTTTAAGAAGTCAGCAGCAACCGCCAGCAATTCAGCATCTGCCTGAACCGCATCGCTTCCGACCAAGTCAATGTTCCACTGGTAAAATTCGCGCGTACGACCTTTTTGAGGACGTTCATAACGCCAAAAAGGTCCAAAAGACCACCAACGCAGAGGAAAAATAAGCTGATTTTGTTTTTCTGCGACCATCCTTGCAAGCGTGGGAGTCAACTCTGGGCGAAGAGTGATTGGGTCACCGCCCCGGTCTTCAAAAACAAAGGCTTGCTCTTTAACCAATTCCTCGCCTGATTTGGCTGCATAGAGATCAATCCTCTCCAGGCAAGGACCTTCATATTGCTCATAACCAAAACTCTCCGAGGCCTGGCGTAACTTCTCCACCAGCCATTGGCGCCTTCCCATTTCATCGGGATAAAAATCTCTTGTTCCTTTTACACTTCTGATGATGTCCTTCATAATTTCGACCTTTTTAGCGAAGATGAAATCAGTATAACATGTGTGAGTTTATAGGATAAAATAGTAGCAGGCAGGAATCCTAAAGGAGGTGTAAATGAACATTAAGACAATTCTTAAAGTTTCAGAGGGCAAGTTACTTACAACAGGTGTCAACTTAGAGACTGAAGTCAAAGGTGCCTTCGCCGGAGATCTAATGAGCGATGTCCTCGCCTCGATTCAACCTGAGGCAGTGCTTCTCACCGGTTTATGCAACCCTCAAGTGGTCAGAACTGCGCTCATCGCTGATGTCAAGGCCATCGTGTTTGTTCGAGGCAAAAATCCTGCAGATGAAACCATAGCCCTTGCCTTGGAAGAAAACTTGCCGATCATCTCCTCGCCCCTGGGTCTATATAAGCTGAGCGGCCAACTTATGTTGGCAGGGCTTCCCAGTCTTGAAAAAACTATGAATCATTCATTTGACGAGGAATAAAACAGTTAATCCATCGAGGAATCATGCCCTCTGTACTTCCTATTATTTCAGACTCTCAAGCTGAAAATATTACCAAAACCGAAGAGCTCGCGTATGAATTGCCGATCGAAGAGGTGATGACAGAAAACGTTGTCTGTCTCTCCCCCGATACAATTATCAGAGAGGCACTGGATATATTTCGAAAGATTCGGATCTCAGGTGCTCCTGTTACCGATCAAGGCAAACTGGTGGGGATCTTATCCATCGAAGACCTAATCAGATCCCTGCGTGAAGGTCGCATAGATTTAAAAGTATCAGACTACATGACCAAAAATATATATGTCATCAAGACGTACGACCCGGTCATTGAAGCGTTAAAGGTATTTGCTAAATCTGGGGTTGGCAGGCTTCCCGTCCTTAATAGAGAAGGCAAGTTGGCTGGTATCCTGACCAAGGGCGATATCACCAACGGACTGCTCAAAGCCCTTCAACAGGAGTACCACGCCGAAGAGATCATCCGCTACCGCGCCTCGCATCTGTTTGAGGACATTCAATCTGAAAGAACCAGTCTGATTTTGCGTTACAACATTAAAAAAGGTGATTTTACCCATGGAGGTTCTGCTTCAGGGCACATCAAACGCGCGCTGTTGCGACTGGGAGCCACCCCTCAACTCGCGCGTCGTTGCGGCATCGCTGTATACGAGGCCGAAATGAACCTGATAATTCATTCCAACAATGGCGGAACTCTCCGAGTCGAGATCGAACCTCATGAAATCACCATGGCTGCTTATGATGATGGCCCCGGCATCGAAGATGTTGATAAAGCCCTTAAACCTGGTTACTCAACTGCCACAGAAGAGGTTCGGGAAATGGGGTTCGGTGCAGGCATGGGTCTGGTCAATATCAAACGTTGTGTAAATGAAATGAAACTGTTTTCTTCCAAAGAAGCCGGCACACAACTCTATATGGTTATGTATCTCCAGGATGAAGACAAAACCAACAAACCATCTGCCAGGAAACGCTGATGAACCTTCAGGAAGTAATCGACTCTCTCCAACTCAAACTCCTTACTGAAAAAAAGGATTTCTCTACTATCCAGGTCACCACCGGATACACATCTGACTTGCTCAGTTGTGTAATGACCGGCGCTGAAGACCAGTCTATCTGGATTACCTTAATGGCGCACAGCAATATCATCGCTGTTGCTTCTCTTTTGGATGTCGCTGCAATAATCATTACAGAGAATGCCCAGCCAGATGAAAACACAATCGCCCGGGCAAACCAGCAGTCTATTACGTTGTTATCAACTCCCATCCCCACATTCAATATTGTCGGCCGACTTTGGGACCTGGGAATTCGGGGCACATAATCAAACGAGACCACCTTGAACACTTATCGGGCTGAGCTGCACGTTCATACAGTCCTTTCTCCTTGCGCTGGCATTGAAATGATTCCGCCTTTTATCATCAACAAAGCGCTGGAGGTAGGAATCCAGATTATTGCCATCACAGACCATAATGCCAGTGCCAATGTGGAAGCCGTGATGCAAGCGGCTCAAGGAACTGATCTGACCGTCATCCCGGGCATGGAACTGCAGACTAATGAAGAAATCCACAGCATTTGTTTATTTGAAACCCTGGAACAGCTTGATCAGTTGCAGCAGCTCGTGGACCAAACCCTTCCAAATATTCGCAATAATATTGAGTATCTTGGTGAGCAATTTGTAGTCGATAAGGAAGGTGAGTTCATCCGCCGTGAAGACCGTCTTTTGATCAATTCCACTTCATTATCTATCTATGACGCCTGCAAAATAGTTACTGATCTGGATGGTCTTTTCATTCCGGCTCATGTCAACCGTGAAGCGTTTGGTCTGATTTCGCATCTGGGAACAGTTCCTCAGGATTTGCCTGTCAGAGCGCTGGAAATCTCCAGACATATCAGTCCTGAAAAGGCTCTGCAACGTTTCCCATTTCTATCAAATTACCACCTTATCCAAAGCGGCGATGTCCACTTTATTGATGACTTTTTGGGTTCCAATCATTTTCTGCTCGCTTGTCCCACTTTAAATGAAATTAAGTTAGCTTTAAGCGGTGATGACAACCGCCTCCACAAAATCAGTCCCGCTTGATTTTTCACCCTTTATTACCTGATCACATTGACCGTTTTTTCATTCACGGGTATACTTTGCTTGTTAAATAATGCACAAATTTGGCTCTAATCGAACCAAAATGAACTATAGGAGAACATAAATTGGATAGTACTACAGAAAAACACCCGATTATTGATCCATTGGAAATTCCTGAAAAAAAGGCCATAATCGACCAGATTCTTATGGAAAACGCGGAATTAAATGGCGCAACCATGGTTATCCTCAATGAGTTACAAGAGAAAATTGGTTTCGTTTCAAAACCAATGCAAGCTTATGTTGCTCAGAAACTGGGTGTTCCGCTCAGCAAAGTTCACGGTGTTGTTACCTTTTACTCATTTTTCACGGCAACACCCCGAGGAAAGCACACCATCAAGTTCTGCCTTGGAACTGCCTGTTACGTTGGCGGCATCGATCAAATCATCGAAAAAGCCAAACAGGCGCTGGGCATTGAACCTGGTCAGACCACACCTGATGGTTTGATTACGCTTGAAGTTTGCCGCTGCGTGGGCGCCTGCAGTCAGGCACCTGTTGTTGTGGTGGACGATACCGTCCATGGTCGCGTCCAACCCAACCGCTTTCCAAAATTAGTCCAGGATATTCAAAAATCCGAGGCTGCCTAATTGAGAGAATTAGCACTCCATATTCTCGACATTGCTAATAACAGCATTGCTGCTGGTGCTGATAAGGTCAGCATAACCATTGTCGAAAATCAGGGTGATGACACTTTAACAATTAAGATACAGGATAATGGAAAGGGAATGAGTCCCGAAATGGTGGCTCTTGTCACAGACCCATTTGTCACCAGCCGCACAGAGCGAAAAGTCGGATTAGGTATTCCGATGCTCAAGTATGCTGCTGAATCTTGCAACGGGTGGTTCAAAATCACTTCCGAGGTAGGAAAAGGTACCCAAGTAGCTGTTCAGTTTCAACTGAGTCACATAGACCGTATGCCGCTTGGTGACATAGCTGACACATTTCTAACTCTGGAGTTGGGTGCATTGAATGTGAATTGGGTTTTCAATGTAAAACGTGACGAAAAGGAGTTTTATTTTGACGATTCTGAACTAAAAAAAGAATTGGAAGGAATTGAACTCACAGAACCGGAGGTGATTCGTTTTATCCGCTCGATTTTTAAAGAAGGTATAGAAGAATTACAACCACTAAAAGTGACAAGGAGAAATTAAGAATGCCAACAATCAAATCGCTTGATGACTTGAAGAGAATTCGGGCAGAAGCCCTCAGAAAACAAGAGTTAAAAACAACCTCAGGCAAAACTGAGATTATTGTAGGCATGGGAACCGTGGGGATTGCTGCCGGCGCTCGTGAAACCCTCAAAGCAATCTTAGATTATATTGATCACAACAATTTGGAGAATGTCATTATTCGCCAAACAGGAAATATCGGTATTGATTCTTATGAACCTGTAGTCCAGGTCATTCTGCCCGGTGCTGAAAAAGTGACTTACGGCAGGGTCAATACTGAAATTGCAAAAGTGATCATGGACGAGCATGTGGTGAATAACCGAATTGTTACAGACTACAAAATTGAAGGCTAATTCATAAGACGAAGCATCGTTGTTACGAATAAGCATACGGAAGGATACTTATGACATTTTACAGATCAACTGTTTTGGTTTCTGTTGACCCCTTATGTGTTGAAAAAGGGGCCTATGAATTAATTGATACTCTCCAGGATGAGTTAATTAAACAAGGTTTGCTGGATGAAGTCCAGGTACTTGAAACTCCTCGTCTGGGTGATCCCGAAACACTCGGGCCAGATATTGTGGTTTATCCCGAAGGAACCCACTACACAAACATCACCTATTTTGATATTCCCCGCCTGGTTGAGGAACATTTCATAAAAGGAAGAATCCTCAAACAATACGCCGCAACAATGATTGATGCAATTGACGAGGAATTAACTGCACCAAAATCCAAAGAAATTAGAGTGGTTCTGGAAAATATTGGAGTAATTGATCCCCGCAACATCGAAGATTACTTTGCCAAAGACGGCTATATGGCATTAGGAAAAGTCCTCACCGAAATGACTCCTGAAGAGGTCATTCAGGAGATTCTGGACGCTAAACTGCGAGGCAGGGGAGGTGCGGGTTTCCCGACCGGGTTGAAGTGGAAATTTGCCCGACAGGCAGAAGGTGATGTCAAGTACGTTATCTGTAACGCTGACGAAGGAGATCCCGGTGCTTTTATGAACCGGCGTGTTCTTGAAGGCGATCCACATTCAGTTATTGAGGGCATGTGCATAGCAGCTTACGCCATCGGTGCTCAACAAGGTTACATCTATTGCCGTGCGGAGTATCCTATTGCTGTCAGCACCATGAATCTTGCCATCAAACAAGCACGTTCCATTGGACTCTTGGGAAAGAATATTCTTGGCACCAACTTTAGCTTCGACCTTGAAATACGAATGGGCGCCGGGGCTTTCGTCTGTGGTGAAGAGACCGCGTTAATGGCCTCTATCGAAGGCAGCCGCGGTGAACCGCGCGCACGACCTCCTTTCCCTGCTAATAAAGGACTTTGGGGCAAACCAACCAATATCAATAACGTTGAAACTTATGCCAACGTACCACGAATCATCCAAAAAGGGGCTGATTGGTTCGCCAGCATGGGAACTGAAAAAAGCAAAGGCACCAAAACTTTTGCCCTGGCTGGTGATGTCAATAATACCGGTTTGATCGAAGTGCCTTTTGGTATTACCCTGCGAGAGATCATCTTTGACGTCGGTGGTGGTATTAAAGGTAATAAAAAATTCAAAGCCGTCCAGACTGGTGGCCCTATGGGCGGTTGTCTCCCAGAGAGTTTGCTGGATTTGCCAGTAGATTATGAAACACTCGGTCAGGCTGGTTCAATTATGGGCTCTGGCGGTATGATCGTGATGGACGAAGGCACCTGTATGGTGGACATCGCCCGCTTCTTCATGGAATTTACCCAGGATGAGTCTTGTGGTAAATGTGTGCCATGTCGAGTAGGAACCCATCGTCTACTGGAAATTCTTGAAAAGATTTGCGCTGGAGATGGTGAAGAAGGTGACATCGAGGAATTAGAAGAACTCAGCGATCAGATTAAAAGGAACAGCCTGTGTGGCTTGGGTCAAGGTGCTCCTAACCCGGTTGTTTCCACCCTGGAACACTTCATGGATGAATACAAAGCTCATATCTATGAAAAACGCTGTCCTGCAAAAGTGTGCCGCGCCTTGATTAAATATGAGATCATGGATGGTCCCTGCACTGGTTGTACCGTCTGTGCCCGCAACTGCCCGGTGAATGCGATTTCCGGCGAGCGCAAGGAAACCCATGTAATTGATCAGGATATCTGCATCAAATGCGGGATATGCTTCCAGGTCTGTAAATTCGACGCAATCAATATTACCTAAATGGTTTATTGAACAGGAGAGACATGCCATCTGTTACACTCAACGAGGAAGAAACTATCCAGGAAGTTCGGAAGATCGTCGAACGCATTGGCTCGACTCGTGCTGATCTCATTCCTGTACTGCAGGCAATAACCAACCAGTTTGGCGTTATTTCACAAACGACAATGCTAGAATTATCGACACTGATGAACCTGCCGACAAAAGAAATCCATTCTGTAGCAACTTTTTACAGAATGCTCTCAACACAGGCGCGCGGGAGACATGTCGTTCAATTCTGCGAAAGCGCACCTTGTCATGTCGTTGGAGGAAGGGAAGTCTTTGCCTCCCTTAAGGAAGCTCTTTCTCTTGAGCCAGGTCAAACCAGTCCGGACAATAAATGGACATTGCTAACTACCAGTTGTCTGGGTGTTTGCGGTATTGGGCCGGTGTTATTGATCGATACAGATCTGTATGGAAATGTTACCCCTGAGCAGGTTGAAGATATTCTCAGCCGTTACGAATAGGAGATTGCTATGAAAGCAGTACGATCAATGATCTTGGTCTCAAACGATCCTGAAAGTAATGTGCGGGGATCTGAAAAAATATTTAGCGCTTTTCAACAACAATTGCGCGATTATGGACTGACCGAAGAGGTCTCACTATCGATGGTCAGCGACCTGGGCTACAGCTATGCTTCACCTCTGGTGCTGATCTATCCTGAAGCAGTTGTTTATGGCCCTATCGAACCGGCCGATGTCCCTCATATTGTTGAAGAACACTTATACAAAGGGCGCGTCGTTGAAGAGAAACGCGCCCCAGCTCACAGACTATCTGGTAAGGTTGCCTGGCTTTCTGCCCGCAAAGGCACTTTACCTGCTGAAAACCGAGTCGTGCTTAAAAATGTCGGTTTGATCGATCCTGAGAGCATTGATGATTACATTGCTCATGATGGATATCAGGCACTTGGCCTTGCACTCGAAAAGGCGCCTGATGAAGTTATCTCTATCATCAAAGGTTCAGGATTACAAGGTCGGGGTGGCGCGGGTTTCCCAACGGGCGTCAAATTGGGCTTCGTCAATAAGGCTCTTGCTGATAAGAAATACGTGGTCTGCAACGCCGATGAGAGTGAACCGGGGACTTTCAAAGACCGGGTTATGCTTGAAGGCGATCCCCATGCCATCATTGAAGCTATGTTGATCGCGGCCCACGCAGTTGGCGCTGATGAAGGGTACATTTACATCCGTGGTGAATATCAACTGGCAATTGATCGCGTTGAGACTGCCATCACGCAGGCCAGAGAGTATGGTTTTCTTGGTGAAAACATCTTTGGCTCGAATTTGAATTTCAACCTTCATGTCCATGTTGGAGCGGGAGCTTACATTTGCGGTGAAGAAACCGCCCTGATCGAGTCAATTGAAGGTAAACGAGGTGAGCCTCGCTCGCGACCTCCCTACCCAACCACCGATGGCTTGTGGGGAAAACCAACTTTGATTAATAACGTGGAAACACTTGCCAACATTCCCGCCATTATTCGCAACGGTGCTGATTGGTATCGAACTCTGGGCACTGCTTCAAGCCCCGGCACAAAAGTCTACACGGTATTAGGGAATGTCAATGTGACAGGTTTGATTGAAGTGCCGATGGGCATTACCTTACGTGAAGTGGTTTCGATTTATGCCAAAGGAATGAAATCTGGCAGTTTCAAGTTAGCTCAAACCGGTGGATCCAGTGGCTCGATTATTCCTGCAAGCTTGCAAGACACGCCCATGGATTTTAATTCTTACAAAAAAGCCGGTGTTTCTCTCGGCTCAGGCGCATTGTTGATCTGCAATGACGAGGTCTGCATTGTGGACCTTGCCAAAGTTCTGCTCAACTTCTTTAGAGTAGAATCTTGTGGAAAGTGCACACCCTGCCGCATTGGAACAAAACGTGCTTACGACATCCTGACAGACATCAGCGAGGGGAAAGGCACGCTCGGAAATTTAGAGGAGCTTACGACCCTCAACAAGGAATTGCTCGAGCTTTCAAACTGCGGTCTGGGTCAAACCGCGGGCACACCATTGAGAGATATGTTAAATTACTTCCGTGCAGAAGTGGAAGCACACATCCGCCTGGGGGTCTGCCCTACGGGTGTTTGCCCTATGGAAGAGGCTTAAACCTCCACTGAGTAAATCAAAAAATACTCATGGACGGTTTGTTTGTGACATCTCCATGAGTATTTTTTTTATTAAGATTTCCAATCGGCATACTTATTGAATATTTAAAGCGTCGATAATTTGCAACCAAATAGTTCTTTCAACACAACCTGCTATCAGGTTGTGTTTCATTTACCATCAATCAGGTTATTGCTATTTCGCCTGTATCGCTTCCTTTTCTGTTTTTTTTGGGAAGAGACTCATATAACCATATACTGCCATGATTGAGCCAAAAGCGATAGTGCCTAATTTGCCTCCTACACCTCCAAATACGGGTGCGCTGTAAACAAATATGACACCAATGAATAAACCGGCAACAGACATCATCCAGATACGGGGGGAACGCGCCTTACTTGACATACCTGCAAAACTGGCGCAAATCGCAACCACTGCCAGCGTTCCACCAATTTCCGGAATGATTGGCAAAATCAGACCTCCAAGCAAACCCACAAAACCTGACGCCAGTACAGCACCATGACCTCGGACAACGTTTAGATAATACGTTAGCGGTGCGGCTATCAGAGCTACAAGAACTATCATCGAGATTCCGAAATTATCAAAAATCGTTCCAGCAATAAATTCTCTTCCCAGGATGAGACTTGTTATGATCGTGCTGATGAAAGCGATGGTTCCTAATTTGCCTCCAAATCCGCCAAAGACATAACTGCTGAGGACGTAGATAATACCAGCGATAGCACTCGCGATTGCGACCTCAGAATGGGTAAACAACAACGCGTTGGAGGTCATCCCGACAAAGGCGCCACAATAAACCGGTACCGCATACTTTGGCACAATCAAATAGGCAATCAAGCCAATCAGACTGGCCGCAACCACTGAGCCCAATTGAAGGTCACGACAAAAAATGCAGGAGGCAATGCCTCCAATAAATACACCCAAAAATTCATATACATGATTAATTAAGGGAAGTTCGTCGGTGAACTTCTTATCAGCCAAAATGCGTTTTCCTTCAGAAACAATTGTGATAATTGCACCTGCCAGAACAATCAACGAGATTATCCCCGCAATCCACTGATTTTGGAAACCTGTAACAACTGTCGCGCCGAGCAAAAGGGTCACAGTAACTGATAAGATGATAAAACCTGTGAATGGTATCCAGCGTTGATATTTTTCCATATTGAATTTCTCCTTTAAAACGATGTGAGTTCTAAAATAACAGCCCGAATATTATAGCATGGGAGGTAAAAACGGAGGTGGTTTCTTGCTCTAATGTCGGGTGCTATCTATTCCTTCTATTCAGTATCCTCATAAATGTCTCTTGACAGTCGAATAGTTTTTGGTGAAAGGGAACTTGGACCGTGATTAAATGCCCATATGTGATATTATTAACATGTCAGTTGAATATATATTACTGGAAAGAGAGGATCAATTCTGACGCCATTGCGCGCGATATCCTTCTTCCTTTTTTTTGCTGTGTCTACCAGATTTCTCAGCAAGCTTGTGGCATTCAATTGATACAAAATGAATGGTGATGTTTTGAAGCAGTTAATGTACGATAAAACCCCTTTGGGGTAAAATTGGTAATTGTGAACTTTAGAGGTATCGACCATGAAGCTTTATGTTGGGCCGTGACAGCCGCCAATCGGATTCAGGTTAAACAAATTCTATTCTCAAACCCGATTCGATCTTAGGCGTAAAAACAGAGAGGCACGACTAACCATGGCAACCTTAACCACTAAAAACAAAACGATAAAATATTTTATAAGGAAGGCAAATGACTAAACTAACCATCAACGGAATTGAAGTTCAATCAGAACCTAATTGGACCATTCTACACGCCGCTGAACATGCCGGTATAACCATCCCTACCCTTTGTTACCATAAGGATCTTTCTCCCACAGGCGCCTGTCGCATGTGCCTGGTGAATGTCAAAGGCGCCAGAGGACTAGTAACGGCCTGCACAACTCCTGTTACAGAAGGTATGGAAGTCGAAACCGAGAATGAGGGCTTGGCATCTTCGAGGCGCTCCGTGCTGAAACTATTACTCAGCGTCTATCACGATCAGGGCTATAAACCTGACGAAACTGATAACGAACTGTTTAAGTGGGCTCGCTCATATGGACTTGATCCCCATCGTTATATGTCATCGAAACCGCGCTATGAGATCGACTCTGATCCAAATCCATTTATTTTTGTGGACCTGAACAAATGCATCCTGTGCACACGTTGTGTCAGGGCGTGTGCTGAAATCCAGGGACGTTTTGTCTGGGGTGTTTCTGAAAGAGGGTTTGAAGCCTACGTCACTCCCGGTATGGATGAAAATCTCATTGACGCCCGTTGCGAATCCTGCGGAGCCTGTGTTGCTTATTGTCCAACTGGCGCGTTATCGCTGAAACCTTCAATTAACGTGCAGCCAGCCGAGAATAAGGTAACAACTACCTGTGCTTATTGTGGTGTTGGCTGTCAGTTTGACCTGAACGTAATCGATGATACGGTTGTAAAAGTTACATCCAATCCGCTTGCGCCCGCCAACGGTATGCATCTGTGTGTCAAAGGCCGCTTTGGCTTTTCTTACATTCATCATGAAGATCGTCTCACCAAACCCTTGGTAAGAGATTATCTCTTGAACGGTACCCAACGACCTTCAAAATCTGACCGTGGTCAATGGGTCGAGACCGATTGGGATACTGCCCTCGATCTCGTTGCTACGAAACTCGCCCAGACGCGTGACACCTTTGGTCCGGACAGTGTCGGAGTATTATCCTCCGCCAAATGCACCAATGAGGAAAACTACTTGATGAACAAATTTGCTCGTCAGGTGATCGGTACCAACAACATAGACCACTGTGCCCGTCTCTGTCACGCCAGCACAGTCGCTGGCTTAGCAACCACCCTCGGTTCTGGTGCGATGACCAACTCGATGCAGGATGTTTACGAGGCCGCAAATTCAATCTTCGTAATCGGTTCAAACACAACCGAACAACATCCGGTCTTTGGTGCCAAAATGCGTCAGGCTGTTTTGGACCGGGATGTAAAACTTATTGTTGCAGATCCTCGAAAAATTGAGCTTTGTGAATTTGCCACTATGCATCTCCAACAAACGCCAGGCACAGATATCGCCCTGATCAACGGGTTGATGTACATCATTCTGGAAAAAGGTTACGAAGACAAGCTATTTATTGAGGAACGTACTGAGAACTTTGATGTGCTGGTTGAAAACGTCAAACAGTATCCCCCTGAGAAAGTTTCAAAGATAACCGGAATTCCTGTCGACCAGTTATATCAGGCAGTTGAAATAATAGTCAATAATGCTCCTATGGCTGTCTTTTGGGCTATGGGTATTACCCAGCATACAACCGGTGTTCACAATGTATTTTCTCTTGCAGACCTGCAAATGATGCTTGGAAACTTTGGTATCCCGGGAAGCGGCGTTAACCCATTACGCGGACAAAACAATGTTCAGGGGGCCTGCGATATGGGCTGCCTTGTCAATGTTTACCCTGGATATCAAGCGGTAACTGCTGAGGCTTCTCAGCAAAAATTTGAGGCTGCCTGGGGCACCACCCTTTCAAACAAAGTGGGTAGAACTGTCACTGAAATCATCCCTGATGTGCTCAAAGGCACCACTAAGGCACTTTACATCCTTGGCGAAAATCCGTTGATGACAGATCCTGACACAAACCACATCAGGCACTGCTTTGAAGAATTAGACTTCCTGGCTCTGCAGGAGATTTTCCCATCTGAGACCTCAAAATACGCTGATGTGCTCTTACCTGGGGTTACCTTCGCAGAAAAAACCGGCACCTTTACCAGCACCGAGCGACGTGTACAGATGGTACGTCAGGCTATTACCCCCCGTGGAGAATCCCGAGCTGACTGGGCAGTAACTGCCGATCTTGCAAAACGCGTCATAGCTAAAGGCGGTCGCCAAATCGATTCGGCTCCTTATTCAGGATGGGATTATGCCGATTCAGGCGAGATCATGGCCGAAGTGGCTGCCCTTACCCCCAGTTATGGCGGTATTTCTCATGCCCGTCTGAATACCGGCGAGACCCTTTGCTGGCCTTGCCCTAATTCAACTCACCCCGGTACGCCTATTCTGCACATCGGCAAGTTTACCCGAGGCAAAGCCACTTTCATGCCAGCTATCCATGTGGATCCCTCCGAATTACCGGATGAGGAATTCCCGGTCATGATGACCACCGGTCGCGTCATTTACCACTGGCATAGCGGCGAGCAAACCCGCCGTGTTAAAGAATTGATGGAAATTTATGGTGAGCCACTGATCGAGGTTTCACCCGTAGACGCCGTTCATCTTGGATTGAACCAGGAAATCAATCAGGTAAAAGTAACTTCACGCCGTGGGACCATCACAGCAAGAGCCTGGGTCACCGATCGCGTGCCTGAAGGTTTGATCTACGGGACTTTCCACTTCCCCCATGCTAATGTCAACACCCTGACCAAAGCCGCTCTGGATCCGATTGCCAAGATTCCGGAGTACAAAGTTACCGCCGTCAGGATTGAAGCAGTCAACTAATTTTTAGTTTGGAAAAACCCCGCTGTGCGAACCGCGGGGTTTTTTTGTATTATGTTTCGCCGCCTGCAATCTTCTCGGCCAGCAAAAAATCTTCTTTATTGTTGATGTTGAAAAAAGCCAAGCCGTCAGGGTCCAATCGTTTGCACAAGGCAGCATCCATTTCCACCACACGAACCGCAGTTAACCACGAGACCAAACGCCGTTGGCCAGCTTCAATTGCCTCAAGGATTGCCTCCTTACAGGGTTCCCGCCGGTAAACTGCATGCAGTGGTTCATAAAAATCGCCCTTTATCCTTGGGATGGCAACGTCTGCCCCCGTCTCGTTCAACAAGCGCACACCCTCGCTTAAAATGGCGGGGCTGGCGAATGGCAGATCTCCGGCAACCACAGCCACCAACTCTCCGCTGGCTCTGTCCATGGCCGTATATAGACCTCCGATGGCGCCCTGACCTACAATGCTGTCCCTGACCAGGTCGACATCCATAAAGGACAACTCTTCGGGATCGTTACTGACAATGAGGACTTCCTTGGCAACCATTTTGGTCCTGTTAAAAACCCGTTGGATTAAAGGAACACCCATAAACGGCATGAGCATTTTGTTTT